>CAVJWR010000123.1:0-1441 GCA_963653155.1 Limosilactobacillus gorillae | reverse complement strand
GAAGGGAATAATGTTGCCATCATGAGCAGAACTCTATTCAAGGTTTCCGTTTTAGTCCTTACGCTTGTGGCGAGCCTGTCTCCGAACGCGCTTTCGGCCGCGATGCGTCCGCCGCCGGATTACCTGAAGCGGGCCGTCGTCTACCAGATCGTGCTACGCAACTTCACACGCGACGGGAATTTCAGGGCGGCAACGGAAATGCTTGACCATGTGCGCTCGATCGGCGTAGATGTCGTATACCTCACGCCATTCGTGGAGATGGATCGAGACATGGATCGCGCGGGGTGGAGTCCGCGTCAGGTAAGGAGCGGCTACGGCAGCCCCAAGAATCCGTACCGCATTTCCGATTACGACAAGATTGATCCGGAATACGGCACCGACGCGGACTTCAAGGCGTTCAACGACAAGGCCCACGCGCTCGGCATGAAGGTCTACATGGATCTCGTATATCTGCATTGCGGGCCGAACAACGTGCTGAAAGACCTCTTCCCCGACGCTTTTCAGAAAAAAACCGATGGTACCGTGAAGACGACGCAGTGGAAATTCCCGTATGTGAATTTCGAATCGAAAGGCGTGCGGAAATATCTGATCGACTCGATGCTGCACTGGATGCGCCTCGGATGCGACGGGTTCCGCTGTGACGTTGGCGACGAGGTGCCGATTGATTTCTGGGAAGAGGCCGTCGCGACGTGCCAGAAGGTGAACCCCGATCTCGTCATGATCAACGAGGGCACAAATCCGGAATGGCTGGAAAAGGCGTTTGACGCTTGCTACGCCTGGCCGTGGAGCTTCAACGTGCGCGGCACGCTCGTCATGTCCGAGGCGAACGAGTGGTTCATGAAGGAGGCTAAGCCTCTTGCAGAACGGATGCAGGGCGTACGCGACTACGAGGCGAAGATTCCGAAGGATTCGCTCATGTTCTGTTTCCTCGACAACCACGACACGGCGGCGGATGATTGGGAGAACCGCTTTGACCGCGTGTTGCCCGTTGAGGCCGGCAACGCCGCTTTCGTGCTGACGTTCCTTCGCCGAGGCGTTCCGCTCATATTCAACGGCAACGAGATCGCCGACAACTCCCTCAGTTCGTTCTTCGGACCGGTTGAGCATCCGTCTCGTGCGGCGAAGATCGTGGACTGGGCACGAGCCTTGCAGCCCGCCGGGCAGTCCCGGCTTGCGCTCCTGAGAAAACTCGCGAAGATGCGCCATGAGGATCCGATATGGAGCGAAGGCTCGATGGAGTGGGTGACGGACGGCGAGAAGAACGGAATCATCGCCTTCACGCGGACGCTTAACGGTCGCACTATGCTCGTGGCCGCGAACCTAACGGACAAGTCGGCGGACGGCGGCACCGCCATAGGTATGCTTGCCCCTTACACCTATATCATTAAAGGAACAGAAAATGCCATCACTCGCTAACATGCGCACGAAGGCCAAGGAAGCC
>CAVJWR010000122.1:0-8867 GCA_963653155.1 Limosilactobacillus gorillae | reverse complement strand
TCAATCAACCAAAAGAAAAGCGCCAGCATCGCCATCGAATAGCCGCCAACCACAAGCACGAACGATGATGACCACAATATCTTGTTTATCGGCATTGAAAACCTGCCGAAACCATGCGCGACAAAAAAGCCAACCACACCCAACATGGCCGCTATTTCAGCGAGACAAACAGCCTTCTGTCGTCCAGAGAGATCAACACGCCTAAGCAGTTCACCCGCAAAAACGCCAAGCATGGCCGTCACGACCGAAGTAAACGTGGATAGGATTCCCTGATTGGAGATTAGTCCCGGATGAGTCAACTTGCCTGGCAAAAGCATCCGATCAAGCCATCCCGCAAAGCACCCCTCCATCGACAGCGGATCAAGAGATGGCGCATCAGGAGCGGAGACAAGTACGCATATCGCCCAGTGGACAACCAACACCACGACCGCGATCAATATTCGTGTACGCGTTCCCACAAATACGGAAAGTGTCGCCGCGATAGCCCATGCGATGCCGATGCGCGTCAAGACCGCACCCCAAACCATGTTGGCGAAATCCAGCCTGAAAAACCCATTATACACGAATCCGAGAAACGACAAGGCCAGTCCACGCCAGACGATCTTACGCATTATTGCCGCATTGGAATCTCCTTGTGCACGACGTCTGGCAAGAGAGAACGGCCATGACGTGCCCGCAAGGAACAGGAACAGAGGGAAGATCGTATCCTCAAACCGAAGCCCGTGCCATTGCGCATGACTGAATTGTTCCTCTATCCATTCCTGCCTGAATCCAAAGGCTGATAGCGTCAAGGTGATGATCGCCGGCAAACCCATGATGAACATCATGTCAAAACCCCTTAAGACATCAATGGACACCAATCGCTTGCTACAGTTCATCACCGTGTTCCTCATATTATCTTACGACAACGACCATTCCACGCTTGCCAACGGTGAAGCCGGCCGAGGTCGCTGAGACGCGGTACGTCGTCTTTAGCTTGCCACCGACCTTGACCTGCCATTTTGAGATATTGCCAAGGCCCTCCGCATCTGGAAGCGCAACGGACACATCTACGCGATCTTGCGGCAACGAGTCTATCTCAAAAACGCCGTTCTCGGCGAACGCAAAGCCTTCTATTGAACCAGTCGCCCCAAGCGCAAGCTTGACATTGCCAAGCACAGGAGCTTCTGCCCTTTCGCCTTCATACCGAAGGGTTGAGCCATTCGCAACTGTCACGGGGCCGACATTCTCCAGAAGTGAAAAGACCTTCGTCGGCACCGCATTGGTCGTTTTCCAGCCAGCCATGCGCGTTTGATACGTAATCACGTCGGATGGTTTGCCGCCATCCGAATAGTCGCCGCCGGACATCGTACTCAACCACCACGGATAGCTTGTCGGAATCTGCGAAATGCGCTCCACGTCCGAAACATCGTCCCAATGAATGCCGTCCACGCTCGCCTGCAGCTGCACAGCCGACGGTATGCTCGCATTGTTTGGTGACGTGATCATTATGTCAAAGTGGTCTATCGGTTGCGCCGTATCGGCAAGATACATGTCGAACGGCAGGTATGAGGTGCTTTCGCCAAAAATCGGCATTCTCACTCGTTTGCTCTTCAGCCCCTCAAAGGAGAATGTATTGCCGCTGATGGCATGCCATGTTGCCGACGTTTCCCCTTCATCGTTGAAACGCTTGCGATATCCATCGAACAACAGTTCATACACATTGTATGGCCCGGATGTCAATTGATCTACCACCCTATTCAAGCCAAGCGAGCATTCTCCCGGACGAAGCGCCGCAAAGGCCGGATTGTACTTGAGATTCAAGTTCTGGCGCACACCATCCGCAGAGTAGAGCCCTATCTCGCTGATGTGCAAGGTTACATTGCCGTCAGACCGCTTGCCGCCAAGTGTCTCGTTCTGGCTTGCCACCTCCATGACCATCAGGCGGTAGCGCCGGTAGCGCTGTTGCGGACGCCGCACGACGAGCGTACCGCCGTTGACCGTCAGAGAGCCGGAAAATGTCTGGTCGCCGCCCAATATCCACGTGTTCGATCCGTTCTTTTCGACGGAAACCACGCCATCGCCGTCCCGCACATCATGGATCTCGTTCTCATATGCGTTGGAACCAGTCAAGACAAGTGTCTTGTCGCCAGTTCCGACACCAAATACGTTTGCATACTTCACCATGCCGCAGTCCGCGAGGAATCCGCCCCGTCCCTTCAGTCCAAACGGACGATCGGTACACTGCCGGGCCAAGTTCGTCGTGCATGCCATCAGCCCCGTATCCCCCGCGTTGCCGGAACCGAACAGAAATGCGTAACCGACTTTCGCATCTTCCGTCGGCTGATCGACATTGTCATAGAGCCGTGTAGAATATCCAAGCGGTGTAAGTTCACCCGCACGGCCAATCGACTCGAACGACAGCACTCCGTTCTCGATGGCAAAGACGCCCGTATTGCGGAAACGGCCAGTCAGTGGGAAGTGCCATTCGCCGACGCCTCGTTTGCCAAAGTAATAGTTGTATGTGACAGACTGCCCATCTACAGTCCTATCAAACTCACCGAAGCCACCGTCATTTTCGTCTCCGTATGGAGCAAACACGCTACGGAACACATTGTCGCCCGCAAGGAACAGGCAAGGGCTGCGCTTGGTCGCAGACCACCTCCTTAGCATTCCCCTATAGATGAAGTTGCCATTGGTTCCCGCATCAAGCACACAGTTTCGTCCATTAACCTGAAGATCGCGGTCTGTCGTCTGCCCAAGACCGATATAGACGAGAGGCGCTTCTGCGGATAGAGGCACCGTTCCAATGCCGGCCGACGAGCCAGAACGAGACTTTTCGCCAAAATCCGCAAGGCATATTGAAGGCGATAGACCTGTCATATTCGCTCCGCTAATGCCCCCGGAGAACGTACTGTTCGTTCCACTCAGCGTAATTCTACAAGAACGTGCCTGAACGGCGACATTGCCGCCTATGTCGCCCTTGAACTCTCCACCATCGTTGGCTTCGAATGGCCCTGGGGTGACATAAAGCGTGCAGGCGCTCGCATCTTCATTGGTGATCGTTCCGTCGCCGTAGAGTCCGCGCATCGACCATACGCAATCGTTGAACAGGGTGATCACTTTTCCTGGCTTGTCGACCGTCACAGAATGGAACATATGATATCTATGGTCGATATCAGCCTCATCCGTAAGCCGCACCGTTCCGCAATGGACATGAAGATGGGTCTCGTAGTCGGCCACGCTCGTCGAAACGCCGTCCAGCTTACGGTGCGCCGCAAGGAAAAGCTCCCCCTCTCCGTACTTCTCTATCTTACCGAGTCTCGAAGCCTTGTCATGGACGGCAAATTCGAATCTCGCCACCTCGCCCATTGGAACGGTAACATTCAGGGTCGCATTGGATAAGACAAGTTCCTTCATTGGATTCAGGAACGACACGATCGACCGCCCTTCTTCTGTCGAAACGTCTATCCCAATATTCAGAAACTCCGAGTCGAGCGCAATGATGGAGTCTGTAGACTGTCCCGAAGGAGCCTTCCCGTCAACATAATGCCCGCCATCCTTCCAGTCGGCAAGTGATTTCGGAGCCGTTCGCAAGATGAACGTCTCCGCCCGAAGAAGGGTTGCGCAGGAAAGCGCACAGACCGCAATAGCCAAGTATCTCATATGCTTGCTCCTTGTTTATTCATTTCATGGATGTCAGACGAAACACATGGCAACCATGTCGCGGAACCGACACGGAAATCTCGCCCTCGTGTACGCCGAGGTCGCACTGTCGCCAAATGTCACGCACGTTCACCTTGCCACCAAGGCCGGCCCTTGAAAGATCGAATTTCACCTGCTTGTCGTGAACATCGTCGCTGAAATTGAAGAGCCCAAGCGCAACATCGCCGTCCTTGAGCTTTCGCACCAACACGTGTCCCCAATCCACTCTCTCAAATTCTGGATGCTCCGCAAGCGGTTCCTTGCCAATGGCCAGCATTTCGTCATTGCCCAGAATCGATCTGACGAACCGATCAAGACCATCGGCATCGGTGCTGATACGGATTGGCTCGGATCGGAGGCACCACTGCGACAGGCGGGCATAGCGTTCGTTTCGATCAAGGCCGTCTTCGCCCCCTATACCATTCTTCCGGTCTACAACGAGTCCATTCGGCAACGGCTTTGCCGGTGGCGTCGTGGCAAGCGGCACCTCCTCGTAATATGGGCGGACAATGACATAGTTTACGATGCGCTTCTGTCCAACGCGCCCGATGCGTTCCGTATCGGAGGCCCAATCGGAAAGCGTAAGCTCCACTTCCGCACGCTTGGCCAAAAAGACAGTCGAGTGCGTCGCACAGACCGGCACAGGCTTGTTTCCCCATTTACTGCGTCCGTTGGCTCGGCGAATGACCGGATTCTTGTGCGTGATCCGGAGATTAAGATCCTCCACGCCTCCCTCGCCAATGCCGACGCTAAACGTGACATCCTCGCCACATGGGCTCGGCGACTCAACGTCTTCGAGATCCATCGTGCAACATGAAACGTAGTACCGTTTGCCGGGAATTAGCCCCTTCATCATTTGCGACACGCGATTCGGACGTTTTTCACTGCGCGTAAAAAGCAACGCCCTGTCGCCAAAGCCAGCCGGCACCATCTTGCGACACTGCACGAACCGACCATAGTCTGCCCGTTCATACGGCACGATGGAATCCTTCTCGGCAGGTTCGACCTTCCATCCCTCGAAGCCTCTATCAAAGTCATTGTCCGTCATGTGCCCAGGCTTGAACGTGAAACCATGCCGCTCGGAAAGGCTGTCGGTGTTGCCCAAAATGGCATAGTGCCGGATTACGTCCATATACCAGCGGAACAGTTCCTGATAGCACCCCATTGCGTAAAAGCCAATGCCGCCGACATCCGCAAATGCCGGATCGGTAGCCATCTTGCGAACAAAGTCGTCAATCACAACCTTCATGTCCGTGTCCGGCGCAGAATAGCCGTTCCACCCACCGGATGTGTTGTATCCCCCAAAGCAGAAAATCATCGAGCCCGCAGCCGCAGGGACTTGCTCGCGCACGGAAGCCAGCAATTCGGCATAATGCCGTTCCTGCCATACTTTCCTCTCTTCAGTAGGATAGGAGATGAGATAGACCTCAGGAACTATCATGCCGCATCCGCCGCCGGAATTCGCCAGAGCCGAAAGCATCGAGGCCTGACCGCGAGGATCCTTGCACAGCGCATAAAGGCAACTGTTCCAGAATATGGACAGTGGGCGCGGGTCATCAATCAGCTTCCAGCAGGTTTCCGCCATTGAGTACATGTTCTGCCGCGCAACATACGGCGAAGACTCGTCCACCAGAAGCCCATACCCGTCTTTCCAAGAGCAGGACTCTGTCAGCGTCCGTTCCAGCGACTCGGGCGAACCCCACTTGTCCGACTGCTCCGGGATGCGGGCCTCTCCCCCAACTGCAAAACCGTACTCTCCGATGTCCCGATGTATCTCGAAATCCGCCGGATAGCGGATGCTCGGCGTTGCCCTGTAGTTGAAGAACGAATACGTGTTGAACGTATGATAGAGGTAGCGACGCCAGAAATCCGTGCCGATGTCATGCGAGACGAATTCAGTATGCGGCGGGCGTTCGCATGTAGGGGAAATCATCATCCGCTTTACCGTGCGCACAAGCAGCCTACCGCCAGCCCCTGCCCCACTCACCGTGACCGTGTGCCAACCGGCCTTAAGGTTGCGCATTGTGTCAGTCGGCTCATTCGGGCGGAACTTCACAACGGGAACTGCCGCCCCATCGAGAAAGCCTATCGCCCCTTGCGGAGCGTTTTCAAAACCGATGTATACCCATCCGTCTCGCGGGTTGAAAAACGAGACCGTTCCGTCCGCAAGCGGCAAGGAGATGAGTTCCGACACGAAATTGTTGAGTCGGCGCACCTGAGAGTCCATCGGACGTCTAACAGCAGTGATAGGATACGAATCCGAGGCGATAAGCCGCCCCGTGTCACGCTCTACGATCCTGACGGAAAGGCGATGCATCCCCTCTGCGATATTGCCGAACTCCACCACTGCGCGACATCGTGCATCTAACGGGCAAATAGCCGGCATCCTTTCGTCCACAGATGCCATCAAATCGTATTCGGATGCCGAACGGTCCAATACGCCAGGGTAATAGAACGACACCTTGGCCGCAGACGCATCCACCTGTGAAAGCTTTGGGTCAATCGGCACGATTCGCGCCCTAAACGGCTTGGCTACCGGTGTTCGCACAGCCGCACTCCGTGCCGCATCACTTTCCGCAAACAGGTACGGAGACGAAAGCTCTATAGACCCTTTTTCGGCGGGCCCCTTAGCCACGTACAACCCGAAATTGTACGGCCCATCGGGCATTATCTTTCCGGACCATTCAAGCTTCTTCCATTGCCCATTCGTGTCGTCAGGAAGATAGAGGTCTACGGATTTCCGCCATCCGGCATTGAAGAACACTATGCGAGCGCCGCAACCTCCGACATTTCGCGTACGCACCCAACATCCAAGGCGGTGCAGTTCGCCAGCCGCCAGCACGATGCCACCCTGATATAGGCCAACCCCTTTCCCGGAAAGCGGAAGCTTAAGTATGTTGGCGCCGTTAGGGCCCGTGCCACGCACCAGCTCAAACTTGGCCTCGGTCTTCCAGTTCAACGCTCCGCCAAGCCCATCATCCCGAAAAGACGAATTCTGCAGCAAGTTCTCAGCCATTCCATAGGCGAAACAGCCAGCAAAGGCAAACCAAGCCAAGCAGCCAACCATCGCCTTCCCCAGTTCTGAAACTTTCCCCATCCCCAAAACTCCTTTCAACTGGGGTGCATGGTATCATAACCAGATGTTCATTTCAATCAAAAACCTTGCGCTATCTGCAATAAATACAGCCCCCCCCCCCCCATTTTTTAGATTTATATACGCTCATGGCACAGAGAGGACGCAGAGACTAATCCATCCACGTATAGAGTCTATAATCCTAAACGCAGCAGTTGAGAGATAGCCGCACTTGCCTCGGCCATTTAGGGGTTTGTACTGGTGCCGGAGGAGGGACTCGAACCCTCACACACTCACGTGCGGCAGATTTTGAGTCTGCTGCGTCTGCCATTTCGCCACTCCGGCGGAATTTCCCTCTCCATTCAGAAGATGGAGCGGGCGAAGGGAATCGAACCCTCGTAGCCAGCTTGGAAGGCTGGAGCTCTGCCATTGAGCTACGCCCGCTTACCAAAAAGCCATCCTTCTTCGGGATGGCAATTTGTCGCGCTTCCCATCTAATGGCGGGGTCGACGGGGCTCGAACCCGCAACCCCCGGATCGACAGTCCAGTGCGCTAACCAATTGCGCCACAACCCCCCAGTAGGTGAAAAACGAGGCGTAGTATATCATATCGCATTTTCGGACGCAAGAGGAAATAGTGAAAAAATGATTGCCAATTGGCATGGCCCATGCACCCGCCATCACACAGCCACGGTGAGGGACGGGCATTCACTCCCCTTTGCGGACGACAATGGTGCGCGTCAGGCGAGAAGCGGTTCGCCGATTCCAGTCGCGGAAATAGCCGAGCCAATCCCGTCCAAACACACCGGACGATGCCGGAAGCAGCTCTTCCCGCACAAGAACGTGCAGACGGTTCCCCTCCACGAAGCTCGTCACCTCGCTACGGCAGCGGGGTTCGCCCTCTCCCGGCAAATGCAGTTCCCATCCCTCCGGAAGACGCTCCACGGCGGTGTGCCCTTCTGGCATGACCACCTCACGCACAGTCACGACGGGGCGCAGTCTGCCGCCCACGCCGAACGGACTCTTGCGCTCCGATTCCGCGTCAGGCAAGAACGCCCCTCCAAGTCCCGGGACAACGAGCGAGAGGGTGTCTCCGTTCTTTGCGGCATAGTTCGGCGCGTAGGCAGAATACCTTATGACAAATGGATACCCCTTCACGTCGGTCTCAAGTCCCGAAATGGCTTCGGCCGACTCGGCGATGTTACCGATGAGTTCCGCGTAATGCCGCGACCTGCGTTCGGGCAGCATTTCCGAGTACAGTTTGCGAAGCCCGGCTACGGCAACTCCCCAAGTCGAATTCGACACGACGATCCGCGCGGCCCCCGTGTCGTTGACGTCAATCGACATGAAATCTTCCGTGTGTCCATTGCGTCCCTCGACATCACGCACGCCAAGGGGCGCACAGTCGTTCTCGTAATCGAGCACGTAGGACTCCGATTCGCCGCCAAACAGCCCAAGGAATCCGCCTTCGCGAATGCTGGCCCGCATGAGAAGATCGTCAAAATCATCTGGCTGCGGAACGGTGCGCCTGACTTGCGAAATCTCCGGATATCCTGCGGCATCGCCATCCGACAGAATGTACTCCACATCAAAGCCAACCGCCTCCAGCATCGCGTAGTAGGCGTTCATCCAGTCGGCGGCGGATGCATAGCCATCGGAGAGCGACCTGTCTGGAGGGAAGAACGCCATGTCGAATGGAACGGAATATAAATCCGGACCCGCAAGCCTCACATTTTTCCACAACCAATTGCGGATGGCCCTGATCCGATCCTTTGCGGTCTTCGCGCCAAGCACAAGTTCCCGCGCCTTTGAAGCCGCGACATCCGAGCCTGCCGAACGCGCCTTGGCAAGTGCCGACCATAACGCATCCCGGCTCTCGTCAAGGTCGGCAAGCGACACGATTACGCAATTGCGCCACGTCAATGACGGAGGCTGCGCCTTCTCCCGTGGCAATGCCGGTGGATTCGTAACGGCATGGCAGATGCGGTTCGTCTCAATCACACGACCGATATCGCCGCCCCATGCGACCTTCATTGCCAGGTCGCCGCACTCCATATTCAATTCCTTCACGGATATCGGCTCTACAGAATCAAACGAGTACTGCCCGCAGA
>CAVJWR010000121.1:7919-9275 GCA_963653155.1 Limosilactobacillus gorillae | reverse complement strand
GGACAGTTCGCGATGATTGGATATCTCGGCAAGAAGCTTGTCGATTGGCGGCGCTTCGATGTGCTTGATGCCCTGAAGCATCATCTGATCGGCACGCAAACCCTCTATCACTCGCTTCACCCGAACATCACGGAATCCACCGACATTGAGGACTACGCCAAGGCCCGCGAGCGTGCCCTGAATGAGGAATGCAGGGCAATAGGCATGCTTGAGGCGGCGACTGGAGCCGAGAAGATGTGGTGCTCGGTGCTTCCCGGCAACGGCAACACCATTGTTGCGCTTTACCTTTACGCGGATCTCGGAATCCCATTCTTCGGCGGCGGCACGGGGATGTATGAGGATGTCACGAAGTGCGGCGACATCTGGTACTGCAACCAACGCCACCTGAACTACGCCTACAACATGCACCTTGAGAGCTTCATACCGAATTACATGGGGATGCGCGATGTGGACAAGGAACTCGCCGTTCTCGCGAAGCAGAAGGTCGCAACGCTCTACATGCATCCGCACATGGCGGTATGCCGTAGACATTGGGATTTCTGCATGAAAGGCGGCAACAACCATGAGTTCGGCAAATGGCCTTTTGCGGAGGCTCGCGACCCTAAAGATACCGAGCTGTTCTACAGGCGTCTTCGCGAATTCGTGCGAAGGCTCAAGAACGATCCGCGCTTCGAAGTCACGGATTGTGAGCGGCTATACGCGGAACAGCGTCCAAGGCGCAAGATTTTCAAGGCGGATGTGCCCGCCATCCGTTCGGCGCTCAGCAAGAGCTTCGGCCCCATACGCGCCCCGGGCGAATGGTCCATCGCCGATGCCTATCAGGCTGCGGTGTCGTTCCTGCGCGGGGAAGAGGCCTTCATGCCGGGCAAGGCCTACGGTTTCCTGTTCGAACCGAAAGGAGTAACCTCTCGCACCAAGGTTCGTGCCGCCGATCTCAGGGAAACCGCCAGAAAGCTCGACCTTGCGACTTTTGTGCCGCCGGAGATATCCGTCGGCGGCACGATGATAGGCCCTGCGGATTTCCTTTTCGCCGCGCTTGAGGCGATTGAGACTGGTGCTGACGAAATTGCCGTGGAGCCGAAGGATCAGCTTGGCGAAATCGCAAGCTACCTGCCAAAGCTTGCGGCATGCAAGAGTTTTGCCGGCACTTGGATATATACGCCGGAGTTCAAGGATGAATGGATCACCAGACGGCTCAAGTGGCAGTTCTGGACGTTCCGCTACGAATGATCCACCTGTGGTATAATGGCAGGAAATCTTAAGGAAAGGTAAATAGTCTCATGCTCGCTACATTTTCTGCACTTCTTCTTGCGACCGCGCTTGGTAACATTGATCAGCCTTGGAAACTTGCCGCAG
>CAVJWR010000121.1:4628-7853 GCA_963653155.1 Limosilactobacillus gorillae | reverse complement strand
AATCAGATGTGCGCGAGTGCGTTCCGGGAATGCTGTGGGTTGAGGCCGAAGACTTTGCCGATTACGGCGGTTGGATTCTCGATACGCAGTTCGCGCACAAGATGGGGTCTGGGTATCTGCTCGCTCCGGGAGTGGGGAATCCGGTGAAGGATGCCACAACTTCGGTGCAGATCCCTTCGTCCGGCAAGTGGAGGGTGTGGGTGCGTACGATGGATTGGGTGCCTCCGCACCACCCTGGGGTTTTCGGACTTAAGGTCTCCGGGAAGAAACTCGATGTAAGGCTTGGCGCGAGCGGAACCCGCGAATGGGGATGGACGGATGCAGGTGTGGTTGATCTTGAACGCGGATCGGCAGAGCTTGCGCTTGTGGACGAGTCCGGATTCTATGCGCGTTGCGATGCGATTGTCCTGTCAAGGAATGCCGAATGGCAGCCGCCGCATGCGGCTGATGCTCTGGCGGCATTTCGCCGCAAGGCAACGGGCGTGAGCGATTTGATTGCAGATGGAGGGGAGTATGATGTCGCGGTAGTTGGTGGTGGGCCGGCTGGCGTTCCGGCGGCCATTGCGGCGGCGCGAGGCGGAGCGCGGGTTGTGCTGCTTCAGGATCGGCCAGTTCTCGGAGGCAACGTATCGAGCGAATTGGGGGTGCTGCTTAACGGGGCGTCGGGCCATCCGGGCTTCCGTGAAGGCGGCATAATAGAGGAGGCGGTGCTTCGCAAGGCACATGAGGCAAAGGGCGATGTGCTTTCCTTTTCGCGTGTGTTTGCGGAAATGGTTGGAGAAGAGCCACTGATAACCACTGTCCTCAACTGTAGGGTCGTATCCGTGGAGAAGTCCGGCGAATCCATCTCCGCCGCAATAGGGGGAGATTTGCTGTCGGGAGTACGCACACGCTATCGCGCAAGGCTGTTTGTTGATGCCACTGGAGACGGATGGGTGGGGTATTTTGCAGGGGCGAAGACCATGTTCGGACGCGAGGGCATTGAGGCTTTCGGGGAAAGCTGCGCACCGGACAAGCCAGATCTCACGACGATGAGCGGTTGTCTGCTCGGCGGCTACGGATTGCCGCGTCTCAAGGCGGTCGGCACCGCAAAGCCGTATGTCACTCCAGAATGGGCGAAGGTCCTGCCGGAGGGATTCTACCGCAAGCCAGACGGCTTGAGGTTCAAGTGGTGGCTTGAGCATGCGGGTAACCTCGACGACTGCGCCGATCCCGAGTTGGCGAGAGACGAGCTGCTGCGCATATTCTTCGCATACTGGGGATGGCTCAAGAACGATTGCCCTGACGCCAATGTGCGTGCGCTTGCGGCGAAACACGACCTCGTTTCTCTGCCGTACATGAACGGCAGACGCGAGGGCATGCGACTGAAGGGTGACATGGTCTACACCGAACAGGATGCCTTGACCGCAAAGCTGTTCGAGGACAGGATCGGGCATACTGGCTGGCCGCTTGACACGCACAATCCGCTTGGCGTCAATGATCCGAAGGGAAGCGGATTCTGGAAGCGGCATCCGAGGCTCCCCGCCCCCGCATCCATCCCATATCGCATACTGTATTCCGAAAACGTGCCAAACCTGTTCATGGCCGGACGCAACGTGTCGTGTACGCATGTAGGACTTGGGACGCTTCGTGTGGCGGCGACATGCGCCGTGATGGGGCAGGCGGTTGGCACTGCGGCGGCAGGGTGCATACGCGATGGCATGATGCCGCGCGAATACGGTAAGTCCCGCATCAGGGATCTTCAGCTTCAGCTACAGCGCGATGACCAGCTGCTACTCGATATGCGCTATGAAGATCCCGCGAACAAGGCGCTTGCCGCAACCGTATCCGCAACAAGCGCCAAATCGGGGAATGACGCATCCAACGTGATTGACGGCTACGCACGTACTCTCCCGGAAGGGCCATCGCGCGGATGGGTCTCGAATCCGCACATGCCGTTGCCGCAGGCATTGACGCTTACATTCCCCTCGTTGGTTGACTTGAAGGAAATCAGGCTGACGTTCGACAGCGATTTCTACATAAAGCCGAAATGGGTGAAGCACACGATGCCAAAGACCTTGGCGAAATCCTACCTTCTTGAGGCATCTTCCGATGGCGTGAGCTGGACTGTGATTGCGGACGTGGATGACAATTGCCGTCGGCTGGCCGTCCATAGGTTCAAGCCGATGCCGGTGAAGCAGATTCGGTTGACCGTCCGTTCGACATATGGCGATGCGTCTGCGCGGGTGTTCGAGATTATGGCCTACTGATTGGGCGATACGGATTCCCTGGCAGGGTCACAGAACCATACATTTTTGTTTTGATATAATACGCGGCTGTCGCACAGATATATCGTGGCGGCAGGAAACCAACATGGAAGGTATCAATAAATCATGCGTCCCGGTCTTGAGACACTAAAATCGCTCGGTTCAGGTTCTGCGGTGCCCACCGCCTATTCTCCAGATGTTCTGGAGGCGTTTCCAAACGCCCATCCCGAACGGGACTACTGGGTTACGTTCACGTGCCCCGAATTCACTACGCTGTGCCCGAAAACGGGCCAGCCAGACTTCGCGACGCTCACCATCCGGTACATACCAGCAAAGTGCCTTGTGGAGTCCAAGTCGCTGAAACTGTATCTCTTCGGGTTTCGCAACCACGGAGGGTTCCACGAGGATACCGTCAATGTCGTGTATCGGGATCTTGTGGCTCTCATGAAACCAAAATACATCGAGGTTATCGGGAAATTCTCGGCTCGCGGAGGCATTACGATCGATCCGTTTGTGAACGGCGGCGTTGGCGCAAAGTACCGCAAGTTGGCCGAAATGCGTTTCGCTACCTGGAATGGGGTCCGCTGACCGCTTGCGTGGCGTTGGGGCATGAGGCCTTCAATACATACCGTGCCGGTAAACCTTGTCGCCGATGGACGCCCTGCGCTTGTCGTCGGGTACGGCAAGGTAGGGCGGCGAAAGGCGGGCTTTCTCGCCGATTGCGGCGTTGACGTTGTTGTCGTATCCCCAGACTGCGAAAGTCTCAAGAAGGACGGCATGTCGTTTGTTGGAAGGGAGTTCTCCGACGAGGATTGCGTAGGCAAGATGGTCGTGTTCGCCTGCACAAGCGACAAGCATGTGAACAGACGAATTCTGGATGCGGCCCGCAGGGTCGGGGTGCCTTGCTGCTGTGCGGACATGAATTGGGCGAACGGGGATTTTGTCACGCCTGCGGTTACGCGCTACGGCGGTGCCACGG
>CAVJWR010000121.1:3191-4618 GCA_963653155.1 Limosilactobacillus gorillae | reverse complement strand
CTTAGGCAGTCGATAGGACAGTTCCTGAAGTCAAGGGGATCGGGACGGCTCACAGTCATTGGCACCGATGACAGGCTGCTTGCGTCCGAACGCCGTGCCGAATGCCATGTGCTTTCTGGGGATAGGCGATCGATATCGCGCTTCATGCTTGGGCTAAAGGGCGTAGAGGGGGTGGTCGTGCTGAACACGTGTACCCGCGTGGAGGCCGTCATCGATGGCGATGTGGATATTGGGCTGGTGCGGCGCATAATGGGCTTTGGCGATTTGCGGGATGACGAGTTCTTCGTCATAGAGGAATCGGATGCGTTTCGCCATCTCGTGAAGGTGTCTGCCGGTCTTGAGTCCGCATGGGCCGGAGAGTTTCACATAGTGAGGCAGGTAAAGGATGCGTTGGACGATGCCGTTTCGGCTGGCACCATGAACGGAAGGCTGAAGGGTGTGTTTGACGAGGTGCTGCGCGTATCCAAGGCCGTGCGCCATGCCACCGAAGATTTGCTGGACGTGAAGGAGATTGAGGCGACGGCAGTTGACTACCTTGCGTCACGGATCGACTTGCGTTCGTCCAGAATCGTGGTGCTTGGCTCAGGGACGCTGGGCACTTCCGTGGCGAACCTGCTGCGAGGGAGTGACGTTGCGGTAATACACCACGGAGACGAGATACCGGCATGTGACGCGCTTGTCTGTGCGTTGTCGGCATCCGAGCCATTGGTCGTGACCAATGTTCCGGGGCGGCTCGTGCTTGATCTGGGCATGCCGCCCAACTGCTCTCCAGAGGTGGGCGCGATCTCGCTTGATGTGCTAAAGGACTGGCGCCGCACGGAGACTGGCGCGGTTGACGCGGCAATTGCGCGCGCCGATGATGTGATAGAAGCGGAGATGCATGCAATGGAGGAGGTAGGCCATGGGTTCAAGTGACGGCAACGCGGCGTGGTTTGAGCGGGCGAAGAGGGTGACTCCGGGCGGTGTGAATTCCCCCGTGCGGGCTTTCAACGGAGTTGGCGGGACGCCTCTTGTCCTAAGTGGAGGGAAAGGACAGAAGGTATTCTCGTCCGATGGCAGGACGTATACTGACTACTGTTGCAGCTGGGGGGCGATGATCCTTGGACACGCGAACCCTGAACTTTCGGAGGCATTGACGAAGCAGGCGGCGTTGGGGACTACGTTTGGGATAGTGACTGAGAATGAGGTGCGGTTCGCAGAACGACTCTGTTCACTCGTGCCGGGCATGGAGATGGTTCGTGCTGTCAACTCCGGAACCGAAGCGGTGATGAGCGCCATAAGGCTTGCGCGGGGGGCGACAGGACGCGATCTCGTAGTCAAGTTCGACGGCTGTTACCATGGCCATTCCGACTCCATGCTCGTCAAGGCCGGAAGCGGTGTGCTGACTGCTGGCCTCGGCGGCACATCGTCGTCTGCGGGGGTGCCTG
>CAVJWR010000121.1:497-3181 GCA_963653155.1 Limosilactobacillus gorillae | reverse complement strand
GCCTGAGGATTTCGCCCGACATACGGCATCCCTGCCTTACAACGACATCGCGTCCGCAAGGGATTTCTTCGCAAGGAGGGGGGGCGAAGTCGCGGCGGTGATAGTGGAGCCAGTGGCCGGAAACATGGGGCTTGTTCCGCCGGCGGATGGCTTCCTGAAAGGCTTGCGCGACTTGACCGCCAACGCCGGAGCGTTGCTCATTTGCGATGAGGTGATAGACGGGTTCCGCTTTGCCTTGTCAACGTATTCCGCAAGGTATGCCGCCGTGACGCCGGATATCGTTACATTGGGCAAGGTCATTGGCGGCGGATTGCCGCTTGCGGCTGTTGGCGGACGTGCGGAACTTCTGGATCAGTTTGCGCCGGATGGGCCGGTGTACCAGGCTGGAACGCTCGCAGGGAATCCGTTTGCCGTGGCCGCCGGACTCAAGACGCTTGAAATCCTGGAGCGGGACGATCCCTACGGAACGATGTCCGGCATCTGCGAAGGGCTTGCGGACGGTGTTGATGGCCTTGCGAGGCAGTTCGGAGTGCCTTTGCACACGGCCCGCTTCGGTGGCGTGTTCACGATATTCTGCTCGGCCGGGCCGGTCACGGATCTCGAATCCGCCAAGCGATGTGACACTGGGCTTTACGCCAAGGTATTCCACGGACTTTACGACAAGGGCATATACATTGCGCCTTCGCAGTTCGAATGCAACTTCGTCTCCGCCGCGCACAGCCAGTCTGATGCGGACGAGTTCCTTTCGTCTTTCGAGGCGGTAATGCGGTCGCTTTAGGCACAAGTGCCCCAGAATCTGCGGCTTGGATATCTGCAAATGTGGTATAATCAAACAAATGCCGTTTTTATTGGGTTTTCCTGATATCCGTGGTCGATTGGTGGTCGATTGCTCCAAAAAAAGGGGCTGTTTTCGGGTGCTTCGGTCGATGATGGGAAAAGACGGTCAACCATGGTAAAGCCACCAAGGCAAAAAAAGACCCGGATCGAAGAATCCGGGTCATGAACCGTGCTGAAGCGTTGTTGCCTCTAAGCCGCTGAAAGAGCCGCCCCGCTGCGCTCCGCTTCCTTCCTGATTCCACCCCCGAAAGACGGGATGCTTGCAACGGCGTTCCTCTGTGCGTCCCGTGAGGCATGATAGTAATGCCTCGTCATGTCGATTGAGGCATGCCCAACTATCGACTGCACGACAGCCAGCGGAACCCCTGCATTGAGCATCACCGAAACGAACGTATGGCGCAGGGAGTGGAAGCCGTATATCGTCCGTCGTTTCCCCGCAAGTGTCTTTTCGTCCGTGAGTGCCTTGATTCCAGCCCTCCTGAGGAACCTGCCGAACCTTTCGGAAAGTTTCTGGACTTTCAGGCTATGCAGATTCGGCAGGATGAAACCGCCCGTATTCATCCCAAACGACATTAGCGCGTTCCTCAATACCGTGTGGATCATCGGGATTCGGACAGGCGTTTTCGTCTTCTGCGTAATGAGCGTTATCTCGTCTTTCATGAAATCCACGTTTTCCCATTTCAGGTTTTTGCAGTCACCAAGCCTTTGACCCGTATACAAGCCGATGAGAACAAGCAAACGCATTTCGTTATCGTCCCCTATGGCTTCAAGGATGGCTTCAAGCTGATCGGGTGCGAAAGGCTCCCTGCTGAAATTCTCCGCTTCCCTGTTCCTGATCTTCATGAACGGATTGGATTCAACCCCATGCCGTCCATCGTCTATTAGGGTGTTCCATATCTTCTTGTAGAAAGACAAGTTGAGGTTTCTCGTCGCATTTCCAAGTGCCTTAAACGCGTCCTCCATGAACTCCATGGCATATTCCTTCGTGAAGTGCCTCATCTCCCTCACTTCGGGATGGTTCGACTTGACCCATTTGAGAAGCCGGTTAAACATGATTTGGTTGTTGTTCAACGTATGCTCCCCTGCGGTATCGGGACGTGAAGGGCTTTTGAGGTACACGTCGAAAGCATCATCCAAAAGCAGTTTCGGCTTCTGGTTCTCGATTTCAGCCAGCTTTCCATCGACCTCATTTTTCCTTGCCGTGAGGACTGCAAGCCTTTCGCTTTCGCTTTTCATCCGATAGGGAGCCGTGATTTCCTCAAGGATCCTTCGGGCTTCGGTCCTGTTCGACGTGTGTATGCTTTGGCTGTACCGTTTTCCATCGACGATCCAACGCCCGATGAAATGGTTTCCGCGTTTCTCAAGGGTTCCGAACCCCTTGCCTCTTGCCTTCTTATCGCTCATTGGTTTCTTACCTCCAGTGTGCAAAAAATCCACGTCCAAACAACGGTAAGAAACTACACGGGACGTGTAGGGCATTGTAAGGACGTGGAAAACTGTTTATTGTCCCGTTATGTCGTTCCGTTGCGGGTTTCTTACCTCCCATTGCATCGAAACGGGGCGTATTGTACCACAGAAAAGCCATCGGATAAACCCCCATTACGCCGATTTCCTCATGCTGTCGTGCAGGAGTTCCAGAATCGAGTTCCTTGAAAACTTCAGCGACTTTCTGCGACCGTTCAGCCTAACCCGCCTAATCAAGCCCTCATTAGCCCAATTCGTTATGGTTGTTGGAGTGACTTTCAGCATTTCGGCGGCTTCCTGACGGCTGATTATCTCGTCTTCCGCGTCCTCGCTTCCGTTCCCTCCCTTCAATATCGATATCGCCTGTTCGAGCTGTCTCTGCG
>CAVJWR010000121.1:0-487 GCA_963653155.1 Limosilactobacillus gorillae | reverse complement strand
ATCCTGCCCTCATCGTCGAGAAGCATCATCTGCAATTCCCTTTTCATGTCCTTCGTTTCGTTCATCTGTTTTTCCCTTTCGCCTTTTTCTTGGATTTTCCGCCATTCCGGGCGATATTATTCCAGATATGCCGCAATACGCAAGTCCAGTTTCATTTTTCCGTGACTTTCCGTCCCAAAAACGCCATATCGCGCCAAACCCTCTCAGAACGCCCCAGGAACGCTCGCAATTCGAGACAATAAATCTATCGTCCAAGATACGGGAAGCGATTGTAGGGCATTCTAAGGGCATTCTACGCGATTCTGAGGGAAACTGGACGAAACAGGGACGGAATCTTCGGAAAAAGGGAGAGGGGGGAGCGCGGAACTGGGGGGAGTGGGTTTCGTCGGATTTGTTTTTTGGGGATCGTGAGAATCTGAATCGTAGAAACCGAAATGCATGGATGGATCACTTTTGGAGGAATGTGTAGATTTGGATCGTGAAATGG
>CAVJWR010000120.1:8784-9347 GCA_963653155.1 Limosilactobacillus gorillae | reverse complement strand
TCCTCGATGCCGTGTATCTGCAGCAAAACGCCTTTTCCGATTCCGACGCCAGTACGCCAGTCCAGAGGCAGAAGACGATGTTCGACATTGTCGAGAAGGCCCTGCTCTCAAGCTTCAAGTTCGCGGACAAGGAAGCCACTCGTGCCTTCTTCATGGATCTACAGCAGACGTTCATCGACTGGAACGACAAGAAGATGGATTCACAGGAGTTCAACGAGCTTCGCGACACCTTGATCAGCAAGATCGAATCCGCATCCGCCGCAAAAGGCTGAGTTTAAGCCTTGCGGTGCCT
Source organism: Limosilactobacillus gorillae (assembly GCA_963653155.1). Taxonomy (GTDB): domain Bacteria; phylum Verrucomicrobiota; class Kiritimatiellia; order RFP12; family UBA1067; genus UBA1731. The sequence continues at coordinate 9,055 of CAVJWR010000120.1, read as the reverse complement.
TTCCGAAGCGCCAGAGATGCCGATGGCTTCCCGGTATTTTGCGACTGTGCGTCGTGCAACCGGGTAGCCGTGTTCCTTCAGTTTGGCGGACAGAACTTCATCCGAGAACGGATGTGCCTTGTCCTCTTCGTCGATAAGTCGCCGCAGATCGTCGTAAACAGCCTCTTTTGTAACCACATCTCCGCCAGAGGTCTCTATCCCCTGCTTGAAGAAATGCCGCAGCTCAATCGTTCCCCTTGGCGTAGAGGCGTACTTGTCGTTCACCGTCCGC
>CAVJWR010000120.1:0-8774 GCA_963653155.1 Limosilactobacillus gorillae | reverse complement strand
GTCGTAGGGTGCACACCAACCTTCTCGGCAACCTCAAGCATGGTGAGCGGCTTAAGGCCCTTTAGCCCGTCTGTGAAAAAGCCCGGCTGCCTGTCGAATATCTCCTGCGCTATCTTGCGGATTGTCTCCTCGCGATGCTCTATCGAATCTATCAGCTGCTGTGCGGACACAAGACGCTCCCGCAGGTATTCTTTCGCTTCCTTGGGCGTGGATGGATCCTCAAGCATCTTGAGGTATGTCTTCGAAATGTGTATGTCCGGCAGGGAGCGTCCATCCACTTCCGCGACCCATCTGCCGCCCTCGCGCACTGCATGGACTTCGGGCTTCACTATCCGGTTTGCCATGCCCGCTCCCTCATAAGCCCTTCCCGGCTTCGCCTCAAGGGTTCGCAGGACTGCAAGCGCCTTGGCGTACTCTTCGTGCGTTATGCCAAGCGATTGCAGTATCTTCCCCTCGTTGCCGGCAGCAATGTCCTCAAGGTGGTTTTCTATCAAGAGCCGCACCTCATCCTCCCAAGGGGAATCTTCCAGACTATCCATCTGGGCAAGCAGACATTCCTTCAGGTTTCTCGATCCGCATCCGGCAGGATCGAGCTTGCGTATGCATGAAAGGACTTTCAGCACATGGGCCTCATCTGTCCCCGAAACCATCACGATATCCGGCAGTGAACCGGTAAAATAGCCGTTGTCGTCCAACTGCCCGATAAGCATTTCCGCGAGCGGACGATCCTCTGCCGGGACGTCCGACAGCTCAAGCTGCCGCTCAAGATGTCCCTGAAGGGTTTCCTTGCACACCTGATTGTCGAAAAAGCGCTGCCGACGCTCGGCGGCATCCTCGTCGGAGTTGACCGATGGAGCCGCCTCGTCGTATGGCATCGCCTCAGAGATCGACTCGTCCTTGGCCGAAGCCGAGGACTCTGCAACATCCATCGGCACCTCAAGGGTATGCTCCACCTCGTCAATCATTGGGTTCTGCCCGATCTGCGTGACGATCTCCTGACGGAGTTCCTGCAGATTCATGGCAAGAACCTTTATCGACTGGCGCATTGCCGGCGCCAGCTGTTGCGTAAGCCTCTGTCCTTGCCGAAGCGAGAGCATGAAGCCCACTCATCCCCGTTAAGCGGTCTGCGCCAGGAAGCGCAAATCGTTCTCATACAGCCAACGGATATCCGGAATGCCGTACTTGATCATGGCAATGCGTTCGACACCAAACCCGAAAGCGTATCCGGAAACCGATTCAGGATCCCAGCCCACGTGCTTGAACACGCGTGGATCGACCATGCCTGCGCCAGCTATCTCTATCCATCCGGACTGTTTGCAGACCTTGCAGCCAACGCCTTTGCACACATGGCAACGGAAGTCCACCTCAACACTCGGCTCCGTGAACGGGAAGAAGTGCGGACGGAAACGCACGCCACCATCTCCCATCATCTCCTTCGCGAAGTACGAGAGTACGCTCTTCAGGTCTGCAAGCGACACTGGCTTGACATCCACATACAACCCCTCGATCTGGTGGAAATTGGCCGAATGCGTGGCATCCGTGGTATCCCTCCGGTAGGTGCGCCCCGGACATATCACGCGAACCGGCGGCTTGTTGGACACCATCGTGCGGATCTGCACCGGAGACGTCTGCGTGCGCAAAAGCGCATCTGCCGCAAGCCAGAACGTATCTGACCTATCCTGAGACGGATGGTGCGCAGGGGTGTTGAGGGCCGTAAAGTTGTTGAACGGATTTTCGATATCGGGACCGTCGGCCACCGTAAAGCCAAGACGCGAGAAAATTCGCGCCGATTCGGATATCACCTTGGATATCGGATGAGCACCCCCCAGTTCCGGCCAAAGTCCGGGACGCGTCACATCCACATTGCCGGATTGGCTCGCCACTGGCTTGGCCGTTCCGGCGCCCTTGGCGGCAAGGGCCTGTTCCACATCTCTTTTCCACTCCTGTACGGCCTTGCCGAATGCCGGACGATCCTCCTTCGGCACATCCTTCATGCCCTTTATCAAGGCTGGTATCAGACCATTGCGCCCAACATACTTTACGCGAAGCGCCTCTGTAGCCTCAACGCCTTCGGCTGCCGCAATCTCGGACAGCGATGCCTTCCTGTTCTCTTCAAGTTCTGCTAATGTCATGGTCTTCTCTCTTTTGGAAGCACAATTATATCATATTTCCAAGCCTTCAAACCGCCAATCCAATGCAATGGCGAGGACGTACGATATCTGACGGCGCCGAGTCGCCACCATCCCGTTTGGGGTGGGGTAATATCTATCCACTGAAGACACTGTAGCCTCTTTCATTGCTCATGCGACACATTTTGCTATTCACGTCCCTCCAATGTCCGCAGGGCGTGGGAAGCCGACTTGCGTACGACGGTGTTCTCTTTCGAGTCGTCCGCGAGGCGTTTCAGGAGGTTGCGGGACACGGCCACCTTTCGCTCGCCGCATAGCTGCACCGCCATCACCCGTGCGGCGGGCGATGCCTTGGCATCGGCGGCACAGGAGACGAGGCGTTGTTCCAGTTGCTGCGCATCTACATTCGCATCGAACCGGGAGACATCATCCAACGCACGGAATGCTGCAGCCGCGATGATCGTGCGCGTCTCGTCCGTCGCCGCTGAAAGTGCTTTGCGCAGCTGCGCCGCCTCTGGCGAGGACGGGTCATACGTACCGCGACGGTGTATGGCCTCTGCGTAGAGGCCGATGTGCTGAACGGCGAAGTCGCGCGTATAGACGTCCTGGCTGCGGTTGCGGAAGAGACCGACCATCACCTGTCCGTAGTCTGACGGGATCGGCTCTTCATCCAATAGGTCGTCCATCAGCTGGCTCTTCTCCGCCGCCAGCCGCACTGCATCGGACGATGGCAAGGCGGTGCCTGTCTCTTGCTTTGGTGCGGACTGTAGCATTTCCTTCGCGGTCGTCGGCACGGCTTGCGGCGGACAGGCGGCCTCCATCGACTGCCGCACCTGTTGCGGTTGTTCTTCGGCTTTGGTCATGACCTGAGGTGCCAATCGCTTCATCGTGGGCAAGGGCGACGCCGCCGGGTCAGGAATGGCACTCTCCGCATCTTGCCCATCAACGCCGTTGCCGTCGCCGCAGAGCCACCACGACAGGCAGATGGCCGCGCCGGCAAGAACGGCTGCCGACAATGCCCTAAAATGCCGATTCGCCATCTGGGGTCCCCCTTTCATCCTTTAGCCATCCGTCCGGCAACTTCAATGGCTTTCCGTCGTGCGTGACCTTCAGACCGAAGCACTTTCCTCCATCGACGATCCACCTGGCCTCCAAGAGCCCGTTCAGGAGCGAGAATTGCCTTCCGGTCCCATGCTCCCTGCTGACGAACGACAGATGGCCGTTGGGAGTCTTCATCAGGACGGCCATGTCGTCGCCGACCCTGAAGCCATGCACGTCCATTCCGCCTCCAAGTAGGCCGAACCGGCGTTCCATGCCAATGCACGAAGCGACCCCATCCATTTGGCAGATGGCCCGCGCATTGGCATAGATACAGCGTCCGCACAGGACCGCCAGCGCCACGTTCGCCGCCACGGACAGCGCCACAAGCGTTTGAAACGGCTTCAACCTCACCTTCATCTTCACCCTACCTTTCCCCGTTCACTCCGTCCACAATGCGCAGCACATCCCTCTGCCGGACAAATGTCGGCATGGGTACATGCGGAAACTCTACGGGAGCCACGTCTGCGCGAGGGAAATAGAGCAACTTCGAGCCCTTCCCCTGGAGCAGCATCGACATGCATCTGCCCATGTCGTCGATGACGTAGCTGATGAACAGCCGGTTCCCGCATGCGAGTGCGATGCGGAGGCGAGGGCGGCTGGTATCGCCCGGAACTGGCAACCCATAGAGCAAAGTGACGTCCCCATAGGCCTTCCCGTTCGAGAGTGCCGCCAGCGACTCGACCTCGTTCCTGAAGTACATCCTCTCATAGAGCTTCATGGCGGTACAGTCGCATACGCACGACAGCCCGATTGACGACAGGGAATCCCCCTTCTCCACGGATTTCTCCCTGTAGAAGTTCCATGCCAACCGGCCCAGCCAAGCATTGGAGGCCAGCGACACTATGCACAAGCCCATTATGGTGATTGACGATCTTCTCATTCTATCATATCCGCCTGATTTGAAGCGGCATTTGACCACTTCCGAAACTTCTGCTCAAAATCACTCAGGGCCTTTAGGCCGCTTTCCGAATCACCAAACCCTTCTGTACCAGAAATTTCCGTCGCATTTCTTATTTCATCGCCCATGCCCAAAACGGCTGTAGAGATAGGAACGACGTTCAACGCATCAGCAGCCTCTCCTGTTCCTGCCGGTCCTGCACCCGATTTGCATGCCCCCAATGCTATCTTTATGGCATTCTTTATCTTTGGCCATAATCCACCTACGTCTTTATCGCAAAGTCCGACACAATCAATGTTATTAACGGGGTTTCCCTCGCAGAATGCGTACAGGTTAAGGCCACCGATCAGCCCGATGGGGTCCTTGGATAGCCATCGGCCCGTCACAGGGTCGTACCACCGCATGCGGAAGTTGACGAGGCCCGTCGCCGCCGAGCGCTCGCGCCCATGGAAGCGGTAGCGCACCGTGCGCAGCTCATCCGCCCCATCGGCTATCTCCTCCGACAGCACGTTGCCCCATGCGTCGTACGTCCAGTGCGCGACGACCGCGCCACTCCCGTCCGCATAGCCCCAAACCGTGCCCTGGATGTCCGTCAGGGCCATGTAGGTTCGGCTGCCGATCCTCACGGCGAGCAGCTGGTCCATCCCCTCACCCCACTCGTAGGAGCGGATGACGTTGCCATCCCCGTCGATGTCGGCGATGGCCTGCCAGTTCTCGTCGTATACGTGCCGCTCCGTTCCCTCCGCGTTCACCGTCGAGACGTGCCGCCCAAGCGCGTCGTACGAATACGACTCGGCGAAGGCGCCGTTCGTCGCGACCGAGACGAGCTGGTAGCGCCAGTTCCAGGTCAGGTCCCACGTGTCTGCGCCGCGCACGATATGCGTCACGCATCCCGCAGCATCGTGTTCGTACGCGCCGCCCGTCCATGCGGCGAGGCGGTCCCCGGCTCCGAGCGCGTAGGCGACATCGCCTCCATCGTCGCCCCTCTTCGCGGTGCGGTTGCCCGCCGCATCATAGGCATACGACACGCCACCGTCGGAGACGAGCCTGTCGAGGCCGTCGTAGGCGTAGGCCCGGTCGAAACGGTTCGTGCCGAGCGCATGCCGACGCGACACGATGCGACCGGCGGCATCGTACCCGTAGCCGAACCCTCCAAGCGCATTCCCGCCCCGCGTCATCCACGTGACGTTCGTCACGCGATCCATCACGTCGTAGGCGTACGCAGTCACGACGCCATTTGCGTTCGTGACTGCGGCGAGGCGCCCATTCCATTGGCAGTAGCCGAACGACATTTTACCGACAGGCGAGACTGTGCGTGTCCTCCGTCCCGCCCTATCGTAGGCGTAACGCTCCGTCCCGGCGACGGAAACGCGCGACGTCACGGCTCCGCCGTTCGAGCGGACGTAGCGCACCCAAGTCCCGTCCGTGCCCCTGGAGGCGTCGAGCCATCCGGTCGCGGCGTCATAGGCGTTTGAAACGAAGCCTGACCGATCCGATGCGGAGGTCAGCAGCCCGTCCCCATCGTACCCAAAACGAAGTGTGCAATCCGGATAGGTGGCCGACGAGAGCCTGGCATCCGCGCCATACCGGTAGCGGACGGGCGATCCGTCGAAGCGGGTCTCGGACTCTACCATCTTTCCGAGCGCATACCTGCGTTTGAGGACCTGCCCCTCCAGATTCGTGACCGCGATGACGCGCTCGTTCTCGTCGAGGACATACGACTCTGCCCGCCGTCCAAGCGGATCCATGACGGCGACCACGTTGAGCTGCTGGTCGTGCGAGACCGAATAAAGCGCGTTCGTTACCCCGTCGGCAACACGCGCCGCATGGACGGGGATGCCGAGCGTCCAGCGGTAGACATCCTCGCGTCCGAGCGCGTCCGTCCGTCGCACTACCTTCGTTCCGCCGCCGTCATAGGCGAAAGATTCGGATGAACCATCAGGATATGAGACCTCCATCGGGAATCCAAGGCAGTTGTTGACATACGATACCGTCCGCTCGGTTCCGCCAGGTCCCGGACGCGTGACCGAGGCAAGATGCCCAAGGGTATCGTAGGCATATCCGATGCGCGGAAGCCCTTTTGGCTCCATGGCCGCGATGGTGCCGTCGTCGTGGTAGGAGAAGTCCGTCCGTCCGCCATCCGGGCCGATGATCGCGCGGGGGTGTCCATCCATGTCGTCGATACGGCGCGTCACGAGGCGAGGATCGTTGTGCCCGGCGCCGAACACAATGACGTCCTTGCCTCTCTCCATCCATTCCTGGACACGCCCCTCTGGAGTCTCGACGCGCTTTCTCGTGCCACGCCTGTTGTCCCATGCGGTCTGCGTCCAACGTACAGGGTCCGCATCGAACGCCATTGCCTCCCCTACGATCCGGCGCCAGCCGTCGTATTTCCGGCGGACCGTGAGACTGTGCCGCCAATTCACCTGACGAACCTTCGTGGCGTTCCCCTTGCTGTCGTAGGTAGTGAGCTTTCGTTCGTCGCCAGTCCACCGGGACGTCTCGCGGCGTTCGGAATCGTAGTCGTACCTGGTCTTCGATACGCCGAATGCCGTCGGCTTGCGCTCCACCGTACATCCGCCATAATACGAGAATTCCGACGCGAAAAGCCCATCCGTCATCTCCACGCTGCGGCACCTGACTCTTGGCCCATCCGTCAGGCGGTCGTACTCGTAGGAAGTGACGATGCCGTTGGCATCCACCTTACGCGACAGAACCGGGACGGACGTCGACTTCTTTGAGTTGCCTGAATGGCGGCGGGGATCAACGGGAGGGGACCTCTTGGTCGCTACCGTCTTCACCCCGAAGCAGAGGTTTGCGTAAAGGGGCGAGCGCCATGTTCCGGGGCGAGGCCGGCTTACGTATGTGTACTCGTTGGTCGCAGACCTGCCGCCATCGTGGCGCACGACACGCTCAAGCTGACACAGTCCATCTATATTGCGGCACACGAAATCAACCCACACCGAACGGTCCTGGGTCCTTACGCACTCAAGCGAATTGCCTCCATATGAGAACGAAAGTTCCTTGCCGTTGGAGTGCCTGACCTTCAGTATCTTGCCTTTCCTTCCTCTCTCCACCTTGACTTGTGTGCCGTTCCATGTTGTGATGGAGGACAAGAGCCCCATACTGGTGAATGCGTAACGGGTCTTGCCGGGCGTAACCAGAATGTATCGGCCGCGACTGTCCCGAGAAAGCCAATATCCGTCGGCGTTGACGACGGTTCCCCCTGCGGATATCGACCTGAACGTATGGTCCATGTCTGACACGCCATCTTCTCCCGATGCATGGACAACGACATTGCTGCCCGAAATAAACACCCGCCAGTCATACGAGTGAAACCATCCGTATCCAAGGTCCCCGACTACGCTTGGATGCGAACTGTATGCGCGGCGGAACACGAGGTCGATGTCAGGACACGGGATACGCAGATCGGTCACCGTCTCGTACACGTTGCCGGAAATGTACCCGACCGGATCTGACGCAGTCCCCTCCTTCGGGGCATTCGGATTGCAATTGGAATTGTCGTTGTCATTGGGGGTAGGCGGCGGGTTACCACCGCCAGAATCGCCACCATCCGGACCGCCACCGTTGCCGCCACCATCGTCATCGTCATTGTCATCGTCGTCGCTTCCGCCATCGTCATCAGGCAGCGGGATGGGGGCATCGCCATCATTGTCGTCAGGTTCGCCATCACTGCCGCCACCATCATCTTCCGGCGGCTCTCCTCCGCCATCGGCAAGGCCGGCGTTTGTCGCCGACCTTGGAGATGCCGCAAATGCGGACAATCCCCATGGTACAAGCAATGTGACAAACGGCACAAGCGCAAGAAAGAGTCGTCTCACTTGGCCACCACCTTTCCGTCATGCATCAGCCGAAGGAACTGGCATGGATGGTTCACCCCCTTCGGCACATGGAACCTGTACGTGAAATCCCCTACCTCGTTGAAGTCTTCCGCCGAGATCGCCAGCCGACCAGAACCATCCTCGAAACATATCCCCGAACCGGACACCATCTGGAGGCGAAGTCCCGGCGGAACGTCGAATGCCGACAACCGGTTTTCGACAACGCGGGTGCCGTCCGAGAGCCTTCCTATGACGTAGTACTTCCTTTCCAGCGTATAGTAGGCCGAGAACGGACTGAGCGCGACGCATCCGGCCACAGACGCATCCGGATTGGGAATTCCAAATGCAACGCACGCAGGACGTCCCTCCGCCCGGACGGCAAGGTTGCAGACGGTTTCACCCGAACCATGCTCAAGCGACGCCACGGCAGATCCGGCATCGGATGCCACAGACATGCCACCGATCCCATGTCCTTTGATGCGCAGGGAATTCGTCTTCCCTCGCCAAACCGGCACTCCATCGGCGCTTTCGACATCCACGACCGTCACCGTCATCGTGTTTGTCCGTCCTCCCGCCGCACATGACAGCAGAAACGTCCCCGCATCGCCGAACTGCACGGGACGTGGGGTGATCCCGTCCCACGTCTCGGACAGCACATTGCCGCCTATCGTCACGGACGCGCCTGCCGGAGCCGACAGCAGCAGGGAATCGCCTTTCCTCAGGACGACATCCGTGCCTGCCATTGCGTCAAGCGGCTCCCACACAATGCTGACGCATTCGGCCTTGAGGCCGTTCTCGTACACC
>CAVJWR010000119.1:0-9348 GCA_963653155.1 Limosilactobacillus gorillae | reverse complement strand
ATGTCCATCCTTGAAAAAACAGGCTATCTTCCTCTTCTGGCACGGGCTGGCGCCGTGGATTTCACGTTGAGGCTTGAACATCCAGATCGTTTTGAGGTGTGGGCGTGCGGGACTGACGGGGCAAGGAAAGAGCGCATCCCATCTACGGTTGGCGGTGATGGGCTATCTTTCACGGTGCGGATTTCAAGGGGAAATCCTGTGCGGCTGGTATACGAAGTGGCTTTGGAACAGAAATATCGAAAAGGGAAATAATCCATGAAATTGAAATGTGCATTTGCGTGTGTAGTTGCGCTGTCGGTGGCCGTTTCCGGGTTGGCGGCAGACTACTATGTGGACAACGTTGGCGGTAGCGAAGAATATGATGGCCTTTCCGCCAAGTGGGATGGTACCCATGGCCCCAAGGCGCGAATTCAGAGCGCGGTTGAGCTTGCCGAGAGCGGTTCGACCGTATGGGTCGCACCAGGCGTATACGGTGATGATCAAGGGGTGGTTGAAGCCTCGTCAAGCCACCATGCCTGCCGTGTGCTGGTGACGAAGCCGATTACGCTGAAGTCGATTGGCGGAAGGGACGTGACGCATATCGTCGGACGTTTGGCGGATGATTCGGTCACATTGTGTGGCGAAGAGGCCGTCGCGGGCATTGTCCTCGAAGATGTTGATGGCGGCTTCAATGCGAGCGTCATCGAGGGGTTCACCATACGCGACTGCGCGACGACAAGCACGGGAACTCCAACGGCTGGGTTGGGCACAGGCGTCGCCGTGACTGGCAAAAAGGCTGTTCCGGGATTTGATGCGGGCCCATGGGTAGTGGATTGCGTGATCTCGAATTGCGCGGCCGGATACGGGTCGATCGCCTACGTGAATGCGGCTCGTACGCGCCTGTCCGGCAACAGGATAAACAAGAACGGGCTTGGCTCTGCGGCGGCTTTTGCAAATCTCGCATGGTGCATCATTTCCGGGAACAGGGGCGGCGCAAACATCTATCAGGGCACGTATCTCGTAAACTGTACGCAGGTGAACAATGCGGGCAACGCCACGGCTACAGCTTCGCCGACGTACATCTACAACTCGATCATTGTGGGGAATGAGTCGTGCAACACGCGCAAGTCCGTGCTGAAGCACTGCATTTCAACAGCCGGATACACCGACGAACAGAAAGCCAACGGCAGCGCGGACAGCGGCAATGCGATGAACGCCGGATATTCGCACGTTGCGGCTCCTGCGCTTGACGACTTCCGTCCTGTGGCCGCGTGCGAAGTGGCGCCGGACGCAAAGGCCTGCGGGTTCGCGGATGCCGCCCTGCTTGATGTGGTGCCGGAAGCGTATCGCATGCGGGACTATGCCGGAAACGCGGTCACGGCGGTGGATGGGCAGATTAACGCGGGAGCGATGCAGTCGCCAATGACTCCGCTTGCGGGAGTGCAGGTCGATCAGACGATTTCGGTAAACGGAAACGACATATTCGCCAAGCATGCACTATTTGTCGATTCCTGGCCATGTCTGCTTCGCCTCGGTTCGCGCCTTGACGCGACCAAGACGCTTTTCTTCTTCAAGGTTCCGCCAGTTTCCGGAGGCTATCGTTTCCCCGATGCGGACGGCACTTCGCTTTTCGTGCCTTATCCTGGCGTGGCGGCCTTTGGCCTGGTAAGCGCGGAGGCGGCAACCCATGAACTGTACGTGGACTGTAAGGCAGGGACGGATGGCGATGGGTCTGCGGAGAGTCCATTCTCGACGATACAGGAGGCTGTAGACGCCGTTCCGAGCAGCATCGCAAACTATGCCATCATCCATGTTGCGCGAGGCGTGTATGACCGTGGCGAGACGGCAGTGCCAGACGAGGCGATCAGCAACCGCGTCACGTTCGTAGGCAACACATCGTACCGCGTCATTGCGACGGATGGTCCCGAAGACACGATCATAAAAGGCGCTTCAGATACGTCGGACCCCGTGAACGGCATCGGTCCTGCGGCGGTTCGGTGCATTCGTTCGGCGCGATCCGCGTATCCGCTCTCAGTCGAGGGCTTTACAATCGAGGGAGGGCGCACTGTGGCGACGAACAGCGTACAGACTCTCTCTATGGGCGGAGCCCTCCGTTCGAATTCGCGAAACACATGGCTCATCGGATGCGTAGTGTCTAACAACTTTGCCGGCAGCGGCTCCGCAATAGCCGGAGGCACCGCATACCGCACGGCGTTCTTCGACAACCCGTGGGTCTCTGCCGGAATGTTCCACGGGGAGACGACGGTTGCGGATTGCGTTGTCCGCCACGTTGCCGGACATGGGGCAAACCCTCTGATAGGTTCGGGTGCGGTGTCGCTGGTGAATTCGACTCTGGTCGCGGAAGGGGCATCCGTTCCGATGATACTGCCATCTGCGCACGGATTTGTATTCAACAGCATTGTCGCGCACTCGAAGGGAACGTCGGCAAACAACGACAAGAAACCGTTCCTCGGCAATGTGTTCTGGGATTTCCCCTACAATGGGAAACGCAAGGATGGCCAGGTGGTCAACGCCGAGGGCGTAGATTACGTGGCGCACGATCCGGGGTTCGCCGATGCGGCGAACGGCAACTACAGGCTCGTCGGCTCTGCGGCGGCATTTGGTCTCGGCAACGCTTGGGACGGATTGGAAGATGGTGATCGGTGGACTGTCGGCGAGGCATATACGAACTACTACCGCTACGTCATGCGCGACATGGACGGTTCCGATCCGTACTTCGTTGACGGCAAGCCTACGCCAGGTGCCTGGCAGTTGCCGGCGGCTGGAGTGGTGCTGTCCGTTGGAGGGACTTCCGTCTCGATTGAAGGCGCCAAGGAAGGCTTCAATTCGGCGCAGGACATCTCGTCCATCGTGATCCGTCCTGTTCGCGGAAGGCGTCCGGCCATAGGCGTGTCGGTGAACGGAGTTACCAACCGCTTCGACGGCATATCCGGGGCGTTCACGTTCAACCCCGCAGACCTGGCGGCGGCGGGAGGTTCTGCCGAAATAATTGTTGTCGAAAGTTCTGAGTGGCACGTCGATGCGGTCAATGGAAACGATGCGGCTGGCAGCGGATTCTTCCCGGATGATGCGTTCAGGACATTGGCGCAGGCCATGTCGGTGTCGATTCCGGGCGACACCGTGTACGCCCACCCCGGCACATACGGCGAAGGTTCTATGATTCATTCTGTGCGCGTGGCGTCGACGCTGACTGATCCGATAACGCTTCGGTCGCGTGTGGTCATCCCGGCTGGCGTGACGTTGTGCTCGGTAGGTGGGGCGGACAAGACCATAATCGTCGGCGAGCGCGATCAAGAATCGGCGAACGGCCTTGGCGATGGCGCGATGCGGTGCGTCACGATGGAGACGAACACTTGCCTGAAGGGATTCACCGTGACAGGCGGCTACACTCGGGATGTGGCGACCGAGAAGAACGATTTCGACAATGCCTGCGGAGGCGGAATCCTGTCGCTTGAATCGAGCGACAAGGCTGCCGCAGGGCAGATAGTCGGCTCTCCTGTGCCGACATGCCTTGTCGAGGATTGCGCGATATCAAACAATGTCGCCGTGAGTGGCGGCGGGGCGGCGTACGGCTCGTATTTGAGGTGCAGGTTCTTCGAGAACACGGCGACAGGCGGAAATGGCGGTGCGGTGCGACAGCCGTTCTGGCTCTACGGATGCCTTTCGGATCGCAACGTCGCGGCGCAAGAGGCTGCGGTGAGTTCACCGCACCGTGCCGTGGACTGCACATTCGGCGCCGAAGACAGGCGGACGGACGGCATCGCGTTGCCGAGCGTGTACAGCGATCCTCAATATGCCGACTACACGATGACCAACTGCCTGTTCGTTGGCGGGGCCAGATGCCGGGTGCGGTATGCATCGCATTGCGCGATTCCATACGAAGGCTTCATTTACAGTGCCCGCGACCCCTACACATGGAACGACCTGATTGTCGGCGACACGTCCGTAGACGAGCGGTACGCCCCGGAGCATGGCTCTGTAGCCATCGATGCCATTGTGGATGAGGCTTACGAACTGGATGTGCTTGGCGAAACCGACGTATGGGGTGGGCAGCGCATCTACAATGGTATTCGGGACTTGGGCGCGGTTGAGCGCGATTGGCGTGAACGCTATGCGGCGGATATAGGTGGAGTTCGCGTGGCTTCTGCGTCGCCAGCAGTGAAAGAGACGGAAACGGGCGGCGTATGCTTGCCGCCTGGAGCCGAGATCTCCATGTGGCGGCGCAGGTCCGCTCCGGCCTCCATGCTACTCGATGTGCGCGTTGAAGGCGCTGGAATGCTTTCCGTTTGGTGTGGCACCCGAAAGGTGGCCGAGGTCGGCGCGGGCGAACATGTGGTTGAACTCTCCGCAGACGAGAATGCCGATTTCAGATGCTCCTTTGAAGCTGGCGAAGGCGGTTCGGATGCCGATTTCGCCGAAATCACCGGTTGCCGATATTTGTCGGGCTTCAGGTTCATTGTCAAATGAGAGGCATCGTTTGTGGTATAATGTACATCTGATTTTCAGGTTGAAACTCAAGGATAGGAGGAGAGAATGCAGAGAAGATCCTTTTTGAAGTCTGGAGCGGCTGCGGCGGTCGCCATGCCGTCAATCACCAAGGCGATTGGACGCGACAAGATCCGCATGGGATTCATCGGAATCGGGAATCGCGGTACACAGGTGATGCGCGTTTTCCAGCAGCAGCCCGATGTGCAGGTTGTTGCGCTTTGCGACTGCTATGAGCCGTACCTGATGCGTGACCAGGCCGCGATAGACCCGAAGTTCTATGAATACGGCATCGGCGGAGCCGTGCCTAAATTCGGCGAGTCCGACAAGTTTGGCCCGGAGGTGAAGCGGTATTCCGACTACCGTAGGCTGCTTGAAGACAAGAACGTAGATGCGGTGATGATCGCAACGCCCGACCATTGGCACGCGATAATGACCATCGACGCCATCAAGGCCGGCAAGGACGTGTACTGCGAGAAGCCGCTTTCCGCTACGATAGTGGAGGGTCGTGCCATGGTCAATGCGCAAAAGGCCTCCAAGCAGGTGGTCGCGGTCGGGCTCAACCGCCGTGGCTCTGCGCCGTACATCAGGCTCGCGAAGGAAATACAGTCCGGCAAGTGGGGCAAGTTCATCGCGGGACATGGCGCAAGGCTCTCCAACCTTGCCCCGAACGGAATCGGGAAATGTCCGGACTGTCCGCCCCCAAAGGGGTTCGACTGGGATGCGTGGCTCGGCCCGCGCAAGTATCGTCCGTACCGCTACACGACCGCGCCGTACTACTTCCGCTGGCATGAGGAGTTCTCGTCCCAGATGGGCAACTGGGGTGTCCACTACTGTGACGTGATGAGGTGGATGCTCGGCGAGACTGCCCCCTGCGCGATAACTGCGGTGGGCGGCACGTATTCGCTCGACCATGATGCGGACATCCCCGACACCATAGAGGTGACGTACGAGTTCGCGGACAAGAAGCTCATACATTTCGCGATCTACGAAGGCGCCACGGCCCGTCCGATCAGCAAGCGGGAGATCGAGCTTGCTGGCACGGATGGAGTCATCTACGCTGGCGAGACCGGCTTTGACGTTGAGCCGCAGGGGCGGCGCGAGTTCCTTAACCCGAAAGAGCCCGCATTCGAGAAGTACACGTATTCGCACAAGCAGGAGATGATGCCGGACGGAAGCTGGGGCGGCTCCACGCTTAATGTCGTGCGCGACTTCCTCGACAGGGTCAAGGACAGGGGCGAGCCTCTATGCACACTTGAGACGGGGCATCGCTCTACATCCTTCGCACTTCTCGGAAACATCGCGTTCCGCATGGGGCAGCGCCTTGAATGGGATGGTGAGAAGGAGCGGTTCACCAATTGCGACAAGGCCAATGAGCTGCTCCACTACAGCTACCGCGACGGATATAGGCTCGGTTGAACACAAGGCAAGTTACGGGAATAGTCAAGCGTGTATCTGAAACAACTTGATATCGTCGGCTTCAAGAGCTTCGCCGACAAGACGCGACTCACGTTCGAACCGGGAATGATAGCCATTGTCGGTCCAAACGGGTGCGGCAAGTCAAACGTGTCCGACGCAATCCGCTGGGTGCTCGGCGAGCAGCGTCCTACGGCACTGCGCTGCACAAAGCTTGCGGACGTGGTGTTCAACGGCACGGACACGCGCAAGCCGCTCGGCCTGTGCGAAGTGTCCATCATGTTCGCGGACTGCGAGAAGGAGCTTGGCACGGAGTACGACGAGGTGACTGTCACCCGTCGCGTATACCGGGACGGCAGCGGCGAGTATTTCATAAACAAGGTGCGATGCGGACTCAAGGACGTGAAGCGCCTGTTCATGGGCACCGGCATAGGCACTACCTCGTATTCGGTCATGGCGCAGGGGCAGATAGACCAGATCCTGTCCTCGAAGCCTGAAGACCGCCGCGCCGTGTTCGAAGAGGCCGCTGGCATAACGAAGTTCAAGGCAGACCGCAAGGAGGCGATCCGCAAGATAGAGCAGACGGAGCAGAACCTGCTTCGTGAAGCGGATGTCCTGCGCGAGATGAAACGTCAGATCGGCTCGCTGCAGCGTCAGGTCGGCAAGGCGCAGAAGTACAAGGAGCTCCGTGACGAGGTGCGAGGCCTCGACATATACGTGTCGCGGAACAAGATACGCACGTTTGACCTGGCCCTTGAGCTGAACGCATCGAAGCGCGTAGAGACCGATGCTCTCATAGAGGAAGCGCTCCGGGCCGTCGCCGAGGCCGAAGAGATGGGCCGCAAGCTCCATCAGGATATCCATGCCGCAGAGGAACGTCTGGGCGCGTTGGCTACGGAAGCCGCAGCCGCCGAGGCGGGCTACCGTCGTGCACAGGAGATGATAGCCGTCAATACGCAGCGCATTTCCGAGTACAGGGCGTTCTCCGATCGTGATGGACGGGAGATCGCGGATGCGAAGCGGCTTCTTGAGGAGGCCGACATGCAGCTTGAGTCGCTTGAGCAGAAGGCGACCTTGCTTGAGGCGGGAGTTGAACGTGCACAGGCGGAGCTCGATGAGGCCCAGGAAGCGTTCGACGCTTCGCAAAAGGCGATAGATTCGTTGAGATTCGAGCTTCAGGGCGCCAGGGCGGAATCCGCTTCGTGCGACAGGCGGGCGACGGAGGTGCGCGATGCCATTGCGAAGCTCGAATACGAGGCGCGGGAGGCAATCCTCAAGAAGGAAAGGCTTTCCTCCGAGGCGGAGCAGCTGAACGAGGCAGTGGCCAACTCGCAGAAGAACCTTGAGGAAGTTTCGGCGAGGCTTGAGGCGGCTCAGGCGATGGAGGCAGAGCTCGCTGCGGCCGTCAGCGAAAAATCGACAGAACTTGACGCCTTTAGGCGAAACGTCGATGACCTTCGTGCGAATTTCGGAAAGATGCAGACCGAGGCCGCCGCAAAGGAGGCGGAACTGAATTACCTGAACGATACGCAGGATGCCGCCGCAGCATTCTCGGCCGGCGCCCAGGCTCTGCTTGAGGGTAGGCTTGGCTTGCCGGAGGGGTCGGTGGTTGGATCGCTTGCGGATCGCTTTGACGCTCCCGCCGAATACAGGATTCCGCTGGAGGCTTCACTGCGCAGTTGGCTTGACGCTGTAGTCGTAAAGGACATGGCCGCAGCCTCTGCGGCGGTGGATGCCCTGATAAAGGGCGAGGCGGGCAGTGCGAGGATCGTGTGCCTTGAGAACGGCAAGGAGGCGGGGCGGCACATTGCGCAAGATGGAGCCGATGTGCGTCTTCTTGATGCCGTACAGGTGGATGAATCGTTCTGGCAGGCCGCAGAGAGCCTTATCGGCAACGTGTACGTTGTGGATGACCTGACGAGGCAGCCTGGTGATGGAATCGCATTCGTTTCCCGAACCGGGGTTGTGCGCCGCTCTGACGGCACGTGCGAGGTGTGGCAGCCCGGAACTGTGGCGGCATCGCCGCTTTCGCGCAAGATGCTCGTTTCGGAAACGCAAAATGCCCTTGATCAGCTCCGCCGCAGGATTGCGGAGGGCGAGGTGACTCTTTCTACGGCATCCGAGAAATCCGCTCGCCTTGCCGATGAGCTGAACGGCTTGCAGGAACGCCTTTCGGAGGCACGCCGCGCCGCAGCTCAGGCTCAGGGTGAATACGTTTCGCTTGAACGCGACGCCAGCCAACTGAAGTCGCGCCGTGATGTCGTGGTCGCTTCCCTTGACGAGGTGCTTGCCGCCAATGCCGACAGCGACTCGAAGCGGGAAGGGCTTGCGGCGGAACTTGATGCGGTTGTCGCAAAGCGCGACGCATTGCTTGATGCGACGACGCAGAAGCAGGATGAGCTTGTGGAGCTTGAGACCTCCAACGCAGAGAAGAGCAGACTCCTTACCGAAAAGCGCGTGGCGGCTGGGCAGATGGAAAGCGAATTGGCCTTCACGAGTCGGCAACGTGAGGATGTCGATAGGCGCAAAAGCGAGTTGCAGAAAACCGTCGCCGGACGCGAAAGCGGCATAAAGGGGTATGAGGAGTCCATATCGCGGCTTACGGACGAGACGCTGGAACTGAAGGAATCGCTACAGCCGCTACAGGAGAAGTTCGCGGAAGTGCGCGTTCGTACGGACGAGGAACGGGCAAGACGCGAGGAACTTAACGCCCAGCTCCAGAAATCGGATGCGGAGATCGGCGCGAAGCGCACCGCTCTCGATGGGGCAAGGGACACGAAGTCGAAGCTGGAGGTGTCGGCTACGGAGTCCACGATGCTGCGGCAGAACCTTTACGACCATCTGAGCCAGGAGTACGGTCTTGATGCCCAGCAGGTCATGCGCGAACCGGATCCCGACTTCAAGGGAGAACCGCCCGCGCCGGAGCAGCTTGAGGCGAAGGTCAATGACATAAACGCCAAGATCGCGGCATTGGGTCCAGTGAACATGGTCGCCATCGACGAATTCCGCGAGCTTGAGGAACGCTACGCGAAGGAGAAGGCGCAGGAGGCCGATCTTCTCGCCGCCAAGGCGCAGATACTTGAGCTGATCACGGATCTTAACGGAAAGTCCGGGGAACTGTTCAAGTCTACGTTCGAAAAGGCCAACGACAATTTCCAGAAGATGTTCACCAAGCTGTTCAACGGCGGCGAGGCGAGGCTGGTGCTGCTTGAGAACGAAGAGGATCCGCTTGAGTGCGGCATCGACATAATAGCCCGTCCTCCGGGTAAGCGTCCGCAAAGCGTGACGCTGCTTTCGGGCGGCGAACGCACGATGACGGCCGTTGCGCTCCTCTTTGCCATCTTCAGGATCAAGCCTGCTCCATTCACGATGCTTGACGAACTTGATGCGGCCCTTGACGATGCGAACATCGGACGTTTCGTGGATGCCCTCAAGGAGTTCCTTGAC
>CAVJWR010000118.1:4115-9376 GCA_963653155.1 Limosilactobacillus gorillae | reverse complement strand
GCATTAGGCTTATCCGCTCCTTCACTTCGGACAGCGTCTTGCCCTGGCAGCTGCCCATGTCGAGCTTGAGGACGGGCCAAGCCTTGTTCCAGTCCCAATCCTGCTCGATTGCAAGTCCTCTGAAGAGGTCGCGACGACCCTCGAAGAGACACTGGAGCGTCGAGACGGCGAGCGACTTCCCGAAGCGGCGCGGACGCGCGATGAAGAACAGCTTGCCGAGCGAACCGTCGGCAAGCCTCTTTAGAATCGCCGTCTTGTCCACGTAGACGAACCCGCCCTGACGGACATATGCAAACGAATATGTGTCTGTCGCAATCTTTTCCATGCCGTGGATTATATCAAATCCAAACGACTGATTCGAATTCAACAGCCAAATTTCTCGGCCTACATGCAATCACAGATCGCAAATCCGACTGGGATCAATGGCGCTTCTCGACAAGATAGCCATACTTCTCAAAGGTATGCTCGATTGCCGTACCATCAGGCATTTCGATTGCCGCCTTCACCGTCTCGTCGGACGTGTTGGCGGCGACCAGCAGCCCATCTTCCTTCAGCAGGACGCGGATCAAATCGTCGCCGAGGACATTCTTCGCCGGCCCTCTCAGCACCCGGATCACCGGCTGAAGGGCAGCATCTCGCTTCACGAGACTTGGAGCCAGCGCCGAAATCTGCCGCGTCACCTCGAAGAACTCGCGCTTGTGGACGGGATCGTTGAGCGGCCCTTCGTTTCCATTCACCGCAAACGACGTGTAATAGCAGAAACCACGCGCACGGCATGCGATAGAAATGAACGTCTCGGCAAGCAATTCCTCCTTCGTCGGGTAGCGTTTCCAAGTCTTCCATCCCTTGAACGCCTGCGGTCCCGCCATAACCGAACGGTTCTGAATGCCCGCCGCCCGCGTCGCCGCCCAGCCGTTATCCATGACGAACGCGACGTGCGCCATCTCGCCCGCCTCCGGCTCAATGGCCTTGAACGGATATATCTCCAGCATGAGAATATCCGCATGCGGTACGTATTCAAGCTGCTGGTAGCGTGTGTGGGCTACATCAAACGAAATCGTCAGGGCGTTCGGATCGACCGACTTCACCATTCGGTGCGTTCGTGCCACCGAACCGAGCGGCTGAAGGTGCGTAGTGTCGTCGCCGACACCCCAGGCCGCGACGCCATGTGCCGCACGTCCGAATCTAAGCGCCGTAAGAATCTTTGCGTCGCGCGCCGCGTCATTCTCGTTTGGACGCGGCCCCGGCTCGGAATAGAGCATTACTCCCTCCCTCGCACAGGCGTTGGCAAGCGCTTCATAGTCGGCCTGTCGCCGATTATGAAGCATATACGTGTGTGCGAGATTGATTCCGTTCTCGGCCAATTCGCGTACGCCGCGCATTACATCCATTCCATTCGCTTCACAGGGGCGGACGCTACAGATGCCAATCGGGAAGATCGGCTCGCCGTCTCGCAGCATCATCCCGTCGTCCCGAATCGCATACGCCGGATGGACCGACGTGCCCGCATCAAAAGAAACGAAGCCGTACTCATGTGACCGAAACCCTTTCCGATTCGCAGCATCGACTTCAATCTCAACGAGCGCATTCGTTGGCCACATTCCTCCCTGCGGCGGGATTGCGTACGTTCCATCGGCGGCAACCGCCATTTCGCCGTGCGATAGTTCGCGTCCGTTCAGACGGCAGACGACAGAATCCGCGTCGATGCCGGATGGCGCATCCAATCGGAAACGGATCGGTGCGCAAGGATCGGCACCTGGACTTTTCGTCAGCATCGTCAAACGCGGCGATGAAATCTCGTCAAACGCCCACGCCTTGCCGCGCGGATGTTCGAAATACGCGAGTTCCGTCAAGTAGACTTCTTCGCCAGACAGCAGATTTGGGAAGTCAACGGTGAATGTCAGTTCTGCGGCAACCGCCTCGTCCGGCACAATGCCCTTACCGCAGACACGTGCGAGGCCATTGTCCGCCGTGCGGGTCGGAAACGGCAATCCATCCGTGCGGAGCACCTTGCGTCCAAGCTGATCGACAATCTCCAGCGGCGTACCTTCACGTCCGTACCAACGCACCTTCGCGCCCGGCAGGATATAGCCGCCCTTCGGCAATGCGCCGCCCGCCTCCAGAACGACCGCGAACTCGTTCGACGGCGTGACGGCGAATCGTGGCGTCGTCAGTCCCCAAGCCGTGTCCTTTCCGGACTTGTCGGTACGGAAGAAGCGAAGCGCTGGCTTCCCCCGGAATACGCCATTCGTCGCCGCCGTCAGATCCGCATGGTTATTGGGAGCAACGCCATCCCACGCGCCGAAGTCCACTGCGTAGCGCGGCATTTCGGGATCGTGCGCACACGATGTCATCAAGATTGACAAGCCGATGCCACACGCCAACATCAAGTTGCCTTTATTCCGCAACACCATTGCCATACAAATCCCCATAGATATCCTCGTTTTACGAATTCCACACTCACCTAAGAATCATGCGGCTACCGCGCTTCGCGTCCTGCATCTCGAAACAGCCCATGTCCGGAAGGGCATTCGCGTCATCCGAAAGGGCCTTTCCGTTATTGAGGACACGCACATTTCCCGACAGGTCAACGCTGTCGGCGGTCATCCAGTCGAGCAGCAAGCCCCTATCCACGCATGGAGACCTCAACTTCAGCGAATAGTCCTGCGCCGCCGCGTCCACAAACCTCGGATCGACATTCAAGAGGCAGCCATCGTCAAACGCCATGCTGGCCTTCGGCTCCTTCGAGATGCAACAGCTCGCGAAGGAAAGCGTGTAGCCCTTGCAGTCCATTTCCAGCGGTGACAGTCCGTTCGGCCGGTAGAGAATGCAGTTGTTGAACGCAAGGCGATTCGTCTTGCCGGCGGGGAAATATGCCAGCCCGGATGTCTCCGGCACGATGAACGTGCAGTTGTCATACGTCGCGTCGGCGGCCACGGCATTGATGAGATGCCCCGTTGCCGCCATGAACAGACAGTTGCGGAAAGTGCCGGCAGCACGGACATAACGCCTGTTGTCCTCGAACCGGCAACGTTCGAATGCGGCATTCGACGATGCGCCATAGACGCTGCCGTAGACGGAATCGTTCGCCACAAGCGTACAGTCCACCATCTGCCCTACGCCATCCATCATCACCACGCCATAGCCTATTGTCGAAGTGCCGTTGGCGCGGAAAAGGCAATTCGTCACCAGACCGTTGTAGCATACGCTCACACAGACACCCTCCGAGTAGTCGCGCCTATCCGTCGGCCACGTCAGGACATTGCCCTCAAACGAACAGCCCGCCACATAGGCCGAACCGACGCCGAAGCCGTCCACGCGCTTCCGATAGACCGAAATGGCCGCACCAGATGCCTCAGCCGTGTTGTCCGTAAACGTGCATCCAATGATGCCCGGCGCGACCCATGTCGCGTCACGCGATAGGCAGACTGCTGTGCGCTGACTCAACTCCTTACGCATGATGATGCCGATTGCACCACCCTGCCCGCCAATGGCCGATGTCGCAGTCTCGTCCTCATCGACATCCGCCTTGTTTCCATCGAACGTGCAGTTGACGAGTTCGCCGCCTTCCATCGCCACCGCGCCACCAAAATCAGCCTCGCAATTTGAGAATCGGCAATTGACTATCCGCGACAGGAATTTCCCCTTGGCTTTGGAGCGTCCGCTAAAGTATACGGCACCGCCCATGCCGGCATCGACCAGGCCATCGTCCGCATGAGTTGTTCCATTCCGGAACGTAAAACCCTCAAACGTCACGCGGGCATCCGTAGTCGGCAGAAACGTAGTCGCGTCGAGCGTACTCGGCACTATGCGCAGAATGCGCCGTGCGCTCTGCCCGTCCAGGATCGTTCCGTCGCGATCCGGCTTACCGTCCGCACCGCAACTGACGACCACAAGCGACCTGTTTGTGACCTGAATCGTCTCGCCAACAAGGTACATGCCGCTCTTCACAAGCAGTCTGGCCGCATTGCCGACTGTGGAATCGATCGCCGCCTGAAGCCCTACGATGGCTTCGGCCCAGTCGCCAATACGATCCGCCTCTGTCGCGACAACGCGCGTGTCAACGTAATCCGCGTCCGTCGGCTGGCGTTCGTAGCAGCCGAGATCCACCTTTTCGCCCACGATACGCGTACGCCCGCCCAAATCGATGGCATCCGCCGCCGTCTGCCAGTCAAGCGGTTCAGCCACGTCAAGAAGAGGCGAATCGCTGCGCGGAATGTAGTTTCCAACCGATGGATCGACGAACCTCAACTCGTCGATTGAGACAGACGGATCTGTGCAGACGTTCGCCTCATATGTGACAGTGCCTGGCGCGGTCGGCCATTTTCCGACGAGGGCGCAACTGTTGAAGACATAATGCGGACTCTGGCTTGTGGACGAAGCGAAGAGCGGCTGCCCTGGGGTCAGGATCGTGCAATTGTCGAAAACGGCCCCGTGTCCGTTATAGGTGCTGACAAGCGAGAATGCGGTCGCATGCATCGTGTTGTCGTCAGCCAGCAGCAGGTTGCGGACGTTGACGGCCTCCGTTCCGCCCTGTACCTGAAGGAAGCGCGTGTACAGATAACTGCCGCTGACCTTGCAGTTCATGAGCGTTCCGCCACCCATGCAGATCATGCCGAAGTCGCCATTGCTTCCATTACGCTCGCAAGTCACCGCCTTGAATACGCAGTTCGAGACAAGGCCCGTCCCCATATAGAGGCACTTACCATACGCGGCATTGGCTACGCCCGTGAACGTGCAGTCGCGGATTGCGTTGTCGCAGATTGGGGAATAGAAGCTGACCGCACCGCCGAAACTCGTTGCGCGATTCCCAGAAAACGTCGAGCGGGCGACGGTCGCCGCCGTGCATTTCAAGAAGAGAACAGCACCGCCATTGTCAACGCCGTCGCCGCCGTTGTCAACGAAGACGCAATCTTCAATCTCGGCACCTGTCACCGACGTGAAGGACAGCGCACCCGCCGCAAAGTTTCTGAACGTCAGATTCCTGATCTTTGGCGCTGCGGTTGAGTTCGAGAAATCGAGAAAATGCCGGGAGCCCGTAAACTCAGAACCGTCGAATGTCGCAGTGGCTACTTCATCCGTTGCCCTGTCGCGGCCACACAGCGTCACACCCTTGGAGACCGTCAACGCCTCGGTCGGCCTGAATGTCGCACCTGAATCAATGCATACCACATCGCCGTCTTCCGCAATGGACAACACTGCCGCAATATCCATCGCCGCCGTTTCCCATGTGGCATAAGGCGAAGCGTTCGCCCCATCCG
>CAVJWR010000118.1:0-4105 GCA_963653155.1 Limosilactobacillus gorillae | reverse complement strand
ACATAGTACGTAGCCGCATCGACGAGGCACGACGCAAAGAGCATCAAGCTAATCACGATCAATACTTTCACGTCAAAGCTCCTTTCTATGAGTTGTTTTTTTTTTCATCGTCCAGCTCCTTCTTTATTGGTTTCTACGGTCGCCTTACACCTGATTCGTGACACGTGCGTAATTGGGGTGTGGACGTCCCTTGGGGAAATGGTCTGAGTTCCAGCGATAGCCCGCGAGATTGTCCGCAAGCCACAGCCAGCGGCGACGGGCGGCGGAATCGCGGACGGCTCCGACGATCTTCGCGATGTCAGCAAGCGCGATGGGGATCTTCCGCATATCGTACTGGAGCGGTGCATAGGCCGCGTATTTCTCGGCAAATGCGTCACCACCAAGGAGCGGTGACATCACTTCACGCACGAACTGTGCTTCAGTATTCTCTGGATGGTCCGCGAAATACTGAAGCGCGAGATAGTTGAACTCCGCATTCGCCCGATACGGTGAGATTTCACCGAACAGCGATACGCCGCATATGCCCGAGGCGGATGACAGGCGGCACTGCCGACGGATGAGATCGACCGCCCACGTCGCGCGGCCACCCCACCACTGCGTGCCAGAATGCGAGCGCATCATATGGCAAAAGCGTTTGAGAACAGGCGGCAGACGATCCGCCTCTCTCCAGCTGCCGTCTCGCAACCGCCGATCACACTTCCACTGCCAGAAGACGTCGGACGGCATCGCCTTGAGCGAAGTGAATACGGACTCTGCATCGGGACGATAGAACTGCCGGCACGGCTCGTCGTTGAAGTGATGGTACGTCTCGCACATCACCCAGGCGTCAGGATTAGCAGCACGAACCGCCGCAACGGTGTCCGGATAGGCCGCAATCATGTCCTCGACGCTCATGTCCTCATTCGCCGCCGACGCACCTCGGCGCTCTGTACATGTCGGACACCAGCACACGCGCGTGTCGCCCGTTTCCATCTGGATACCGCCAAGCTCTGGGATTGCCGTAAAGACCCAATGGAGAGAATCGAGGATGTATCGGTTCATCTTCGCGTTAGATGGGCACCCGACAAACTGGCTGACGCAACCATTGTATCCGCGCTGACGGAAACAGAGGTACTCGCCATTCCGCGTCCGTCCAATGGCGTCCTTGTTCTTTGTGAACCAACGCTCCATAGACCACTGGCTGTTGCCTTCGTAGTAGACGCCACCATACGTGTAGAGTCCGCTGATGAGATAGACGCGCACGCCCTTCTCCCGCGCATATCCGCAGATGCGCCGTGCGGCGTCCACGCCACCATGGCAGTCGCGCAGAAGCCCCACTACGCCAACCGCATCGATGCCGTGGGCGGCGCACCAGTCGATGGAACGGCGATAGTCCCTTTCGAACCATTCGCCGGACTTCAGGTATGGATTGCCGATGCCGGCGTTCTGCGAACCAGGCACATTCACGTTCCAGTTGTGCGAGTTGTCCCACGTCCAGAATACGCGATATGGAATCTTTCCGGAACCCGGAACGTGGGCTGCAGCCCCATTTGTCCGGCAACCCGCCAACGCCGCGCCGGCCAACGCTCCGCCAAGGAAACTCCGTCTCGAAATGTAAACGCCCATGCTTAAGCCTCCTCCCGCTGTTCCGCCGCGAACTGTGCCGCGCCAAGATATTCGGCCAACGAATACCACCGGCTGAGCGCCGCCGCATCCGTCAGTTCCGGCAGCATCTGCGCCAATTCGCTCTGGGCGGACGGAATGCGAGACGGTTTTCGGAGAAGCCCTGCCCATTCCACGTACTTCTTCGCATACGCCATTCCACCAAGACGCGGCGCCATCACGTCACGCACGTAGTCTGCGAACGTCCGCGTAGGATTGTCCGTAAAATACGTGAATGCACGGTAGTTGAATTCGACGTTCGCGCGGTGCGGCGAGGGTGAGACCTTCAGGATCAGCTTCGTCTTGCCGTACGCGAATGCCGCCACGCATGACGCACGAATCGGCTCTACGATGAAATCAAGACCCGTCGCCGGAACATCAAGGAAGGTGCCGCCATCAATCGACTCACCCTCATATGCTATGCCCGCAAGGCCCGATAGCTCAGCACGGACACGTTCGGGAGAAAGGAGATCGAATTTCTCCGGCTGGTCATAAAGCTCGCGATAGACAAGGTCGTCCGCACGGCGCGGAGTGACAAGCCAGATGCCTACGCCTTTTGCCCTTGCGTAGCCGCAAACGCGACGTGCAGCCTCAAAGCCGCCACTACCATCCTTCACTGGCACCGCATCATGCCGGTCGCGCAACAGTCCCTCCACGGCAATGTCGCCGATGCGCTCCATCGCACACCAGTCAACCACGCCCTCAATGTCGGTCGCGAACCAGTCGGGATTCTTGGCATAGAAATAGGCAGTCTCGTCATCGAGACTCCCCGACACGTGCTCGAACCAGTTTATCGAGCAATCGCGGACATAAAGCATTCGTCTAATCATAATGTGGAATGATCCGTCAATGGCCTTTACGCACGAGAATATAACACAACAGGCGTAAAGAGTGTATTGTCATTTTTGCATTATGTGATGCAAAATTTGCAACACAAAAGACGAGCCGCAGAATGTGACGATGGCGAGTGAACCATCGCAACCTGGCACATTTGTCCTAATCCAGCGTCAACTGGCCGCGACTTCGATCTGCCGATCGGAGAGGTTGCGCATCTTGGCAGTGCCGTTCAGTGCGAACGCGAGAAGGAGAGGTTGCGGAACGCAATCTCGTCCGCCGTATCGGTCGCCGTGAGGGAAAGCGCCATGAGATCCGTAACGGCGAGATCAAAGTCCGTGTCGAACGCGACCTCATAGTGCCTCCAGTGCGACAGTTCGGTCGCCGCCGTCGTCATCACGGGGATTTTCAGTTCCATCGTCTTCTCGTTTGAGATCAACTGGACCCGGAGGGAGAACGGATTTTCGCTGCGGGCACGGAGGTCAAAGGCTACGATCCAACGTCCGTTTCCACGTGCAAGGAACCCATCCGTGATAACCGCCTGCATCCCGCCTCCCTTCTCGCACTGCACAAGACGGTAGATGACCCGCCCCGCCTCGTCGCGGTGCGTCGCCTCCAGCTTGACGAGCCAGGACGGCACACGCTGCCACACGCTCTGCGTCTTCGGTTCCTCGGCGACGAGGTTGGCACACGGATCAATGGTTGGACGAGAGCGCACAGGTGCCTTCCAGCAGACAACGTGGCGATCGGCCACAAGTGGCACCTCCGGCGGCGCATCGGTCGTAGCATATGCGACCGTGACATTCGTCGGGTTGTTGAACGCTGAGGCGGGGAAGGTGGCCCGCACGCCGCCGATCCAGAGGTTCGTGAATGTGAGCGCATAGTTGTCCGTGATCAGCCATCGCTTCGGATCGTTCCGCGTATCGATCGCCACTCCGTCCGTTTTCCCGATCGCGCGCCAGTCGCTGCGCCCCGTCGAACCGGGTACGGAACAACCGTCAAAGGCGAATGTCTTGGGCAACGTACCCATGTTGCGTCCGCTGAAGAAGTGCGGGAAGAGCGTGCAATCGACGGCGGAGAGGTTGCGGAAGAAGAACTCTTGGGAGAGATGGCGCAACTCCTGTGGCTCCTTCTCCTTACGCGCCTTACCTGCATTCATCTCACTCCACTTGTTGTTGCGATGCATCACCTCGTTGTGCCAGTTGTTGATGAGGCCGTCGTCCGCGCGGAAGACGTCGATGCCCTCCATTATGACGCCAACGTTGTTCCCCTGCGGGAAGATTGCGGCGCAGGAGGTACCTATCACGATGTCTCGGTAGATCGCGTCAGTCACGCCGCTCACGACGAGCGCGTTATCGCCAACGTAGAGCCAGCAATTCTCGGCCCGGAAGCCGCGGTGCCCGTTCGTGAAGCCGTCCGAGCACATCATCGAGGCGAGCAGCTTCACGTTGCGGAACGTCGTGTTCGGCGCCCAGCTCATGAGGTTGAAGGTACGCGCGTCGACGACCTTGAAGCCGTCGAGCGTGACGTCCGGCGCGGCGACGCGGATGACGCCGCGCGCGGTGTTCTGCGTCTGGTCGTAGCGGAAGATGTCGCTGAGCGGGTCGAGCACCATGCCGCGCCCGTGCAT
>CAVJWR010000117.1:0-9271 GCA_963653155.1 Limosilactobacillus gorillae | reverse complement strand
GCCCTTTCATTGTGTCGATTCTGCATCAACCCCCGTCGATTTCGATTCGATTAGCACTTCGCGCAAGATGACATTAGTATACCATACCGAAGACGATCTTGCAGGGCATCCCGACGACGGCGAGTATGCGCTCGACATGGACTGATGAGATTTTACTACAAAACCATTGGAGTCAGACATTTTCGTCACTCATTTGTCGAGACCCGTCTCGTTCACTACTTTCAGTTTCTTATGCTTGGCCTCATACTCATGGAATGCATAAACGGTCTTCGTCGAACCGCCTGCCGTCGAATATGTGTAAGGACCATCATAGAGATAAATGCCCACTGCGAGAAATTCTCCATCCACATACTGCCGACTCGTCTTGATGTAGAGGATTCCTTTCTTATCCGTCATGTCCTCGTAGCCAAAATCGACAGCGGGCTTCACCAGAACGGCTTTCTGTGCAGGTAGGGCCTGAAGGACGCGCAGCCGCTCAAAGCCTTCTCCGCCTTCGTACTGGAAGAAGCATTTCTTCGACGGCCGGCGGCTTCGAATCGTATAGTCCAAGAGAAGAGGCCGTCTTTCGACAGCCCAGGATTCTCCAATTGAATCGAAACGAGGGTGTGTTTTATCCGAGCGCCTTCCAAACCGCGAGCAATCGCCAACGCATAGTATTCTATCGCTTTTTTCAAGTCACGCTTGCCATCTTTCGCTTCTGCATAGCAGTCACCCGCTCACGCACAGGCATAGGCATCGCGCTTATCGGCATCACAGATCTTCACATACCAAGCCAGGGCAACGCCAATATCTTGACGTTCGGAGGCATCTTCCGCCACTTGACGCATTGCCGTAACATCACCGGCTTCGGCCTTCTTGATAAGAGGGTCAAATTTCGCGTGCCAAGCGGCCTTGGCCGCATCATCAAGCGCTTTCTTGTATGCTTTCACATGCTTATCGTCCAGTTTTCCAAGCAACATCTCCTTGACCTTTTCATTGCTTTGGTTCTTCAGCAGAACCTGATACAGGAACTCTTGATCCTTGACGGACTGCAATGCGTAAAAGGGAAGCTTCGGACAACCCCGAACGATGGATTTGAGATTCTCATCCTTTTGGATGCGATCGACATATTCGTTCAGAATCTCCGGTTTATTCCATCCACTCAATACCTTATCCACAACCTCGTCATCGCACAACGCCTTGGTCAACCAGTCCTCATCTTTCAGAGCATCTAGAAACTTGCGTGCCAGGAAAGAGTCCATATCGACCGCTTCTAGAACCTTGAATATAAGCTTTACTGACCGAACCTTACGAAGATATCGCTTCAACAACTCGTCTTTCCTGTCTGAGCCAAGCAACACCTCTGGTGCCTCCGGACACCCCTTAATAACAATTGCCGTAAGCGCGTCTTCATCTTCAAGGATGTCTACAGCCCACTCTACATCTTGAAAGTCGCTACTTGCCAAAACATATTTTATGTATTCCCCCTTGTCGATTGCGACAAGGCGTTTAGCGACATACTTAGATTTCCAATCATGGCAGTGAAGTGGTTCGTCTTGCCTTTTCTTACGCAGAAAAGCCTCCAATGCACCAGGATCGTCTATGAATTGCAAAACCTTTTCGTATTCGCTTGGTTTTTTCCGCTGAAGTTACTTATCAGTTCCGCTTCTCGACCGCTCCATATCACTTTAATGTATTCTCTCTTTTTTCATCAGGTAGACGACAACTAAGACAACTAAGAATCAGATCTCCATACCCTCGCTCATTATGCACAACGCTGAGTACTCCGCTACCATCTATTTGCTGGTACAGCGTTTTCCACATGCTCGCACGAACATCTGCATCCTGCTCTGCGTAAATCATTGGAATCACATTCGCTGTGATAAACCACTTGGCATAGGACCTGTCACCAGACCCGTCATAGTCGACGTATGCCCGTTCGGAATTGACGCGAATCCATCTTTTCAGGAAAACCTCAAAAGCCTTCATGTGAACTTCGTGGTCTGGATCTTTTGTCAGTTTAAGAACCAACTCTGCATCCTGAAAATAAATCCGATCCGATGACAGAACCTTTGAAAGACCGCGCATTCTCTCTGCGGGAACAGGGCTGCACATGGGGGACACGCACCCCGCCAAAATCACAGCCGAAAGTGCAATCAGATGGAATGCACAATTTCTTTCCTTCTTTATCGAGTAGCTTTCCGTTTCATGGTCTTGTTCTTTTTTTGTGTTGATGTGTCTACTGTTGACGCATAATGATATTCTGTTCTTCGGCTAAAGTTCAAACGGCCGGCCGCCTGTTCGGCGCACATGCGACATCCCAGACGGTGAGGATACCGAGCAGAGGCTCGTCGGGGCTTCCGCTCTCCGTCACGAAGAACATTCCAATGCGTTCGGACGACTTGAGTGCATCGTCGCAAAGCTTTCGCAGATGGAGAACCGCGTCCCCTTTCGGAACGAACCTGAACACGTCAGCCGTATGCTTCTCCAGCGGAAGGAAATCGGCAACGTCACGTATCGTCCCCTGCCGCCTGTCTATGTCTCTCGCTTCTAACAGGGTGCTTTCGCTGAACACGCCGACGACTTTTTGATTCGCATCAAGGACGGGAACATGCGAGAAGCTGTTCTTGACCATCTTCTCGACAATGGAATGAATCGCGCTGTCCATCGAACACGTAAAGACTTTCTTCCTCGGTATTATAAAATCGGCGATTGTTTCAAACTGCCGGATCTGCGCAATCACATCCTCGACAAAGCCAATATCCGCTTCGCCTACCGTGACGGGCGTATTCACGTCATCGCCAATCGCGGTCTTCAACGCCGAAAGGCGGTTGACATCAAGCCCCTCGACCTTCAGATCCTTCAAAATCCCCACGACACCTTGCTCGCCATAAGTCGGGAACGCCGTCCGTACGGCCTGTTCAAGGCGAACCCACGCATTCTTGACCACCATTTTCACAGCCTTAACGCCAAGGACAATCTTCTCGCTGTAGCGTACGCTCTTGGCAAGGCCAACCATGTCCGGGTAGACGGTCGCCGCACTGATGTTCGCCTGATCAAGCATCAGAAGGGCATCATCCTCCATCTTCGGATCAAACACAAGTTTGACAAGCGCGGACGGGAGTGCCGACCCAAAGTCTGTGGCATGGGAAACGTCACTTGTAATCAGCGTCGTTGGCTCATCGATTTCCGCAACCGTAGTTTTCAATGCCTCCGCCAGATTCTCGTTAAACTCATCGAACGTACGGGGCATCAGCTCAATGCCGGCTTGTGCCGCCTGTCGCCCATTGTACAACGGCTTGTACAGCGGAATAATCCCTTTTGCACCTTGTGGCGTACACGACCAAATATTTGCAGCAGCCTCTTCTGTGACGTATCGCTGGAAATAGTGATTCTCGAATTGAGATTCCAAGTTCCACCAGGCCCTCTCGCTGTCGCGATCGATTTTCCTCTTTGCACGCTCTTCAGCGGCAATCCGCTTCAGAAATGACTGATAGCCGCGACTCACGCTGTCCTGATTCATCAGCGCACCATAGTTGACGGCGTAGATTGCACGAGGTTTCCCAGTAGCTCGTTTCTCGTAGGCGAAGAACAACGCGACCATAATGGACATCGTGAAATCAAGCAGCCTGGTCTTGGCACCATAGTGTTGCATCGCGATCAGGGCCGCCGCATCCGAATCAAATACCTGAAACCGCTTTGCCATCTCCCGAAATTTTGAAATTGCGAAAAACTCCGCTCTCGGCAGATTGAGCCTGAACGTTTCCCGGCTCCATTCCCTGTGGATTTTCAGAAGCTCATCCATGTGGCGGTCAAGCGTGCTTGAAAGTGTCCAATCGACATCCTCATGGCCACGGTATATCCACGAGTCCGCACCCATGACCTTCATGACCTTGGTGAAGTCACGCCATGTGTGCAGTTCGATTCGACCCGTTCTCGGTTTCTCTCTCATTTCATGTCTTCTCGCGTTCGCCTGCTCGCGATCTGACAAGAATCGAGTCTCAACAAAAAGCCCCTCCTTGTGTCCCGACTGAGACTATGAGAGTGCCCTGATAGAAATACAAAGAGAGGAAACGCTATGCGTTCCCCTGCTCAAGCATTGTCTATCATTTGAAACTCTCACATTTCAGCCAACAATCGCTTTGCAGTTGCAAATTGATTTTAGGCGTCCGGGAGTTGGAATCTGCGTCGGCTCACACGAAGTAGCTTGACGCCCAAATCAGTTCCCGGACTCTATTTCTGCCCCTTCGCACGCACGGTAAACCATACGCACGAAAGAACGCATAAAATTATATCACAAAACCCAAAAATGTTTTCCATCTCGACATATTTTGGCCAGAAGTTTTCGGCACAGAAGGCAAACCAAATGACAAGACAGTCAGGATTTGAATTCTCACTTTTTAGAAAAGTGAGAATTGTGTCTTCACACAACAATCTTTATCTTACGCTACGTGGACAGCCGAACGGTTCATTGGAGCAGAAGCCGGATAGCCCACCATCAGGCGACCTTGACGGTTGAGTTCCTCGATGACCCGGAGCCGGTCATCAAGCGATAGGGACAGGCAGAAAGCTTCGTCCTGCTTCTCCAAAGTCGTCTTTTTGACAATCGTCCTATCCATTCTTTCGTTCCTTGAGCTTTTCCAGCGTCAGCGCATCGGCAATGTCCTTGGGTCTTCCTGAAGCTCGTTTGTTCGCAATAAGGTCTTCAAGGGAGATCACCTTCAGCGAAAGCCCGTCCACTTGCATGAGTTCGGCACGCGAAACGGCATCCTCATACTTGACACCCGAAACGGACGAGAGAATGTCAATGCGTTGCGGCTCAGTCCCAATCTGGAACACAATGCCCGGCACATGGAAATCCTCTTCGGACAGATCCATCAGCGGGGCTCCGAACCTTTTCAACGCCCGCATAAGGGCCGCAGCATTCTTGGGATTGGCCAATATCCAGAAATCAATGTCAAATGTCGTGCGTGGCCAACCATGCAGGCCAACTGCGTAACCACCTACCAACATGAACTCCACGCCCTCAGACTGAAGGCATGTCACCATGTCCCGATAATCGGCATTTAGCAATTGGTCTTTCATGTAAAGAATGGTCAAATTATAGCACAAAACCAAGATGTTTGAACCACTGGGGTCAACCTCGTCATGGCCTTCTTGGCTTGAGTGGTGAAAGTGTCTAGACGAAGGTGTCTGACACCATGGTAGGGTTCGAGTGGTAGAGTTGAGGGCCTAGTCTATTGTCTGTTGCAGGCCATAAGAAACAGTTGAATCACCAGAGTTGCTTGACGGCTGCTCTCATTTCTGAATAGTGCGCGGTGGCCTCTTTTCGCGTCAAGCGGTAATAGGCGGCATCCTCGAACAGGTCACCCATGTCGAGTGCGTGCTCGCCGCCATCGGGGTTAGGGTTGACGTCGAACATCGGCGACAGCCGCCATCCTTTGGGCGTCAACAGGAATCCATGGTTGCGCAAGTGGTCGTCAGTGTTCCGCACGAGCCGCGAAAAAGCCATGCGCATCCACAGCTCGTGCAGATCCGCCGTTGCGTCCGCGCTGTTGGCGGCGAGCCATTCGGCGATTTCGAGATAGCTGTGTCCGTCTTCACCGTCCGCTGCGCCCAGCATCGTCATGGCCGAGGCGTAGTGGATTCGTCGCGTTCCCTCGCGGTCAAATCGCTTCGAGAAGAATGTCGTCCCGTTTTTTGATAGTTTCTGCGCTTTTGTCTCTGGCACGTTCAGCCCGACTTTGCGAGCCAACATGGTCGTTTCGTATTCGCGTGCCCCGACATCCCATTCGTCTTTCATCGAAGGGAACTTTGCGATCCAGAGGCTTCCGTCGGGTGCCGTCACGTTTGCCTTGGGACGAGCCCCGCCGAGCGAGCTGCCGGGGCGGAACAGGTCGCGAATCCAGTGTTCTTCGTCCGCGCCATGGTCATCGGCATCGATATGGCGTGCCGCGTTCTCCAGTTTGCGCAATGTAGTCCATGGTGGAGCCGCGTCGCCCAAGTCCGATGCGACAAATGGGCCGCTTGGCTCTTCCCTTATGTGAATGGCTCCTGCGCGTGTGAGGTCGCAAACCCCGAGCAGGTAGTCGCTTTCGCGCAACTCGCGTTTCTCGCGGCGGCGGATGAGTTTGCGTCCCCAGCGATCCGGCGCGATGTCGGAGAGGAACCCGAAGATGCCCGGTCTCAGCGGAAACTGCGGACCGTGCACGTTGGCAATGGACGGATCGAGGATCGGACGGTCGCCACAAAGGGCGGTCTCGTCGAAACGGAACATCCACGTCTCGTGTCCACGAACACAGTTGATCGTGAGTTCGCCGAGTGGTGATTCGTCCAAATAGATGAAAAGTTTTTTCATAGCCGTGCGTCCTGAAGATCGCGACCGAGGCGGTCGTTTGCCGCGACGGCGGCAATGTCATCCTGAAAGCCGAGGCAGGCGATGACAGCCATGTAGTTGCACATCGAGACGTGTGGCGAGCCACGTTCTATGGCTCGCAAGGTCATTAGCGAGAGATTGGCCCGCTCGGCCATCATGCCCGCCGTGATCTTGCGCCGTCGCCGTGCGAGCCGCAGATTCTCGCCAAGCGTCAGAAGGGCTTTCGTAGCCTTTGGATAGAGAATGTTTTGCCGTTTCATTAGCAGTATTCAAATAAAACTGCCATTATTATAGCATAATACAGGGCGGCGGACAATGGTAATTATGTGGTCAGACTTCAGTGCATATGGGTAGTTGGTAGATGGTAGTGGGCAGTTGGTAGCCTTGCTGCGAAGTCTTTTTTGCGGTTTGACGATCTGGCCTTTCGCACCTCGCTTGCATTTTTAGATACGGCAACGAAATATGGTGATTCTTTTCCGCAAAGATCGCAAAGAACGCAAGGCTTTGTGGACTTTTCGACTCACAATATTTGATTACCGAAGCAATAGGGCTGGGACATCGACCTTGCTCGTACTCGCCCCCAAAGGCAATGCCTCTCTGCGACTCTTCGTGAGAAAACCCGATGGATCGCGCTCGTGCGGATTTGGCGCAAGACCTCCTGTTGTCACGCGCTTGCGTGCACATTTGCCCACGAACGGGCAAAATATGATATACTACACATGCTTTTGAAGGAAAAGGCAGGCGACTTGCCGATACCGGAGAAGGCAAGACATAGTTCGGAAAGCGTTTCGCGGCGTCAAGCTATTTCGTGTGAGACGACACGGGTTCCAACCCCCGGACGCTAAAATCAATTTGCAACTGCAAAGCGATCGTCGGAAGAAATGTAGGAAGTTTCATGACAGACGGCACGATGCAGGGGACGCGAATGCGTTTCCTCTTTTTGTGTTTCTGTCATAGGCAATCCTACAGCCTCTTCCGAGACACAGGAAGAGGCTTTCTTTTTTGTGTGCGATTGCCGCGTGGTGGAAACGAGACACTGCATCTTTCGGTCTGCAAAGATGCGTCCGTAAAACAACGCAGACAAAAAGAGGGAGATTCAGTCATGTTTTGCACACAGTGTGGACAGGAGATCAATGACAAGGCGGTCATCTGCGTCAAATGCGGATGCGCCGTCACGCCACAGGCTTCACGTTTCGTTGCGACTCAGGCCGCATGTTCGGCCGTGCCACAGGCTACGCAGCCGATTACGCCCGAAGTCAAGTCTGCGGACGAACTCCCTGAGAAATGGACGTGGGCGTTGGCCACCGTCCCAATTATTGTCTCGTGGATACTGGCAGGGCTGTTGCCGACGGTGTTCGAAAATAGCGACCCATCCCGGCTCGCACACATCACGACCGCCGCGACCATTCTCCTGAACATCATCTTCCTGTCGCTTGACGTGAAGGTCCTGAAGAAAGCGGGACGTGACATCGAGAAAACCTTGTGGCTTGGATTCATCTTGATTCCGGTCTATCTTTTCGTACGCGCGGCGAAGTATTCGAAGAAATACGCTCCGGCCATTGTCTGGTGCGTCCTTTTCGTGCTTGACATCCTTGGCGACATCTGCACAGGGGTCGAATGATGTTCTGCCGACACTGCGGACACGAAATTAACGACAAGGCTGTCATCTGCCTGAACTGCGGATGTACTGTCGGGGCTATTGAGCCGATGCCAGAGGCGACAGCCCAAGCCGCCGTCCGCCCAGACGAATGGCTGACAGCAGTCCTTTTGTGTATCTTTCTTGGTACGTTCGGAATCCACCGTTTCTATACGAAGAACACGGAGATTGGCGCCGCGCAGCTCGTTCTGGGGTTGCTTTCCTGTGGCGTCGTCAGCTGGATTTGGTCTTTCATCGACATGATCTTGCTTTTGGCCGGTAGCTACACAACGGGTGAGGGCCGTTTACTGACAAAAAACTAAACAAACGAAAGGAAGGTAAGTATGTTCTGCAAGGAATGCGGAGCTCAAATCAATGACAAGGCAGCCATCTGCCCCAAATGCGGCGTACCAGTCGCGGCGGCCAAGCCAACCGTGGCGTCGAACGAGAAGGTTTCGAGCCACATGGTCGAGGCGATTCTCGTGACGCTCTTCTGTTGCTTGCCGTTCGGCATCGTCTCGATCATCTATGCGTCGAAGGTCAACGCTCGGCTCGCGATGGGGGATGTCGAGGGTGCGAAGGCGGCCTCACGGTCGGCGAACAGATGGTTGCTGACGGGCGCAGGGGTTGCCGGCGCATTTGGTCTTTTGTACATGGCCCTATGTGCGTTGGGCGTGATGAGCGAGGAAATGTTGGCTCTGTAAAATGAGTCGATCCAAGGAGGAACAGATGTCATTCGTTCCTGCGGATCGAGTACCGCGCGACACGTCGGGCGATTCTGCTCTGCGTGTCGCGTGGCGTCCAAGCTGGTGGACGCTCGTGATTGCCACGCTTGCGTTTGCCGTCCTCGTGTTCCTCTATTTTTGCAATCCCTCCGACGTGCCTCATTTCCCACGCTGTCCATTCCTAGTGCTGACAGGCTACCAGTGTCCGGGATGCGGGACGTTGCGCGGCATTCACAGTCTGCTGCATTTCAGATTTCGGGACGCTTGGGGCTTCAATCCGTTTCTGGTCGTCTCGATTCCCCTGATCGCGGCACTGGTGCTGTCCCCTCGCTTTCGCAGAAGCCCGCGCGTGTCCAAAACGGTTCTCGCGGCAATTCTAATCTATTGGCTGTTGCGCAATACGGGGCTTGAGATGTGCCTTTTCGGGCAGTAAGGACACAATGCCGCTGACAATGAGGCCGAGATTGTCAGCAAGCGCGTCTTCGGTATGGTATACTAATGTTGCTTTGAGCGAATTAAAATCGATGGGAATATCGACCGATGCGAAGAAAGGGT
>CAVJWR010000116.1:0-9445 GCA_963653155.1 Limosilactobacillus gorillae | reverse complement strand
TTGCCGCAACCGTCTGCATCTTCGCGGCGGTCTTCTTCATCTTCAGGGGGTGACACTTGAGCATGCCGTCTGTTGAGCGTGTAGGCCCAGCCTACCGTCCGGGAGTTGACGTCGCCAAACTGGTAGCCATGTTTGGCATTGTCGCGACACACGTGAGCGGATATGGGCTCCGGCCCACACCGGATGCCGCGAACCCGGAAGGCGTCCGGTTGCTCTTCTCGTTCTTCTATCCAATATTCCTCGCGGGGCTGGATGTCTTCGCGGTCGCCACGGGCTTTCTCTGCGTATCATCTCGCATCCGACCGGCGCGGCTCGTCCGTCTTTGGTTTCAGATGGTCTTCACCGGCGCGGCGGTGACGGCGGCTCTTTTGACGACGGGACTCGTCCCCGCCACGGCGGAAGAGGTCTTCGCGTTTCTGCGACCGGTCTCGACTGGAAGTTGGTGGTACATGACAGCCTACTTCGTGCTGATGGTTTTCGTGCCGTTCTTGAACGAGGGGTTGCGGCGAACGCCGCGCAAGGTGTTGGAAGTCGTGCTCGTCCTGACGCTTGTGCCTGTCTGCACGCTCGACTTCTGCACAAAGGCCGGCTTTCTCCCCGTGATGCGAGGCTACAGTCTCCAGTGGTTGCTTCTCCTTTACGGACTTGGAGCGTATTTCCGGCTTCACGGTAATCCCTTCGATCGGTTTTCTGCGCGTGCGTGTGTCCTTGGCATCCTCGCGCTTGCGGGTCTTTCGTGCTTGGGGAACGTCCTGTTGCCAAATGCGTCCTTCGGATTGCTTGCGACAGTGGCGGCGAAGCTTCATTTCCATGATGTCACGTCGCCAGGTGTCCTTTTGATCGGGATTCTCCTTTTCACGCTGTGCCTTAAAGTCCGATCTGTCGGGCCGTCGGTTGCTCGCGTCCTGCGACCACTTGCCGCCGCGACATTGGGCGTCTATCTCATCCATGTGCAGCCGCTTTTCTGGAGGTGGGTGTTCGTCCCCCGAATGGCGGATCTGACGGTTTCCTCCACATGGGACTGGCTGTTGCGTTGTTTCGGAATCTCGCTCGCCGTCTTTTTCGTCTGCCTTGCGCTCGACATCGTCCGCGATCGCCTGTTCGCGGTGTTGCGGATCGGCCGTTTCGCAGACGCACTCTGTGCCATAGCCGTCCGGCGTTTCGGCATCGGAGAAAGGGATGTGCCATGACGTTCAACCGACAGAGCCGCGTGGCAAGCATGCTCCGCGCGTCCGGCGTCGGGACGCTCTGCCATGTCATCAACGTCGTTGCCGGGTTCACCTACCGTACGGCGTTCGTCGCCATCCTTTCCGAACGTTACCTTGGCATCAACGGACTCTTCTGGGACGTCTTCCGCCTTCTCGCCCTCGCCGAACTCGGTGTCGGTTCGGCCATCTGCTACCGCTTCTACAAGCCGATTGCCGAGGGCGACG
This sequence comes from Limosilactobacillus gorillae, assembly GCA_963653155.1. Lineage (GTDB taxonomy): Bacteria > Verrucomicrobiota > Kiritimatiellia > RFP12 > UBA1067 > UBA1731. The sequence goes on along the minus strand of CAVJWR010000116.1, from coordinate 8,012 downwards.
TCTTGCAGGTCGGGCGGCTCATGCGTTTCTTCCGCCAGGTCTACCATCTTATCGCGCTTGTCGTCCTCGTCCTTGGGCTTGCGCTCTTCCCGTTCATCGGATTCCTTGTCAAGGACGCTTCCGATGTGCCGGGCGATGTGAATCTGAAGGTCGTCTACATCCTCTTTCTTGCGCAAAGCGTCTCGACCTATCTCTTTTCCTACCGCCTTTCCATTTGGAATGCGGATCGGAAGAACCACGTGGCGCTTTTCGTGTCGATGGTTTCCGAGACGGGGCGTTTCGCCCTTCAGCTCCTTGTCCTGTGGCTGACGCGGGACTTCGTGTGGACGCTCGCCTCCGGCATCGTGTTTGTCCTCACGTTCAACTGGGTACTCAGCGTCTGGACGACGCATCGCTACAAAGCCGTCTTCACCGTTGCCGAAACGCTGCCGCGTGCGGAAAAGGTCGGGATCTTCAAGGATGCGGGTGCGCTGATGCTCCATCGTGTGGGCGGTACGGTCGTCAGTTCGACAGACAGTCTTGTCCTCTCGAAATTCGTCGGACTTGCGGCGGTCGGACTCTACTCGAACTACGCGCTTCTGGTCTCGGCCCTGACGCGCCTCCTGTGGCAGTTCCTCGGCGTCTTCACGTCGAACTACGGCAATGCCTATGCGACGTTGGCACCGTCGGACGTCTATCGTCTCTTTCGCAAGATGCAGTTCCTGAATCTCGCGCTCAGCGGTTTCGCCGCAACGGGGCTCTTCCTCCTTGTCGCCCCGTTCATCCGACTCTGGCTGGGCGAACGCTTCTGTCTCGGCACGTCTGTTGAAGCGGTGCTCTGTGTCCTGTTCTACCTGCAGACGTCGTGGAACACGGTCGGCGAGCATATCATGGCTTCGGGGCTTTTTGTGCGCGACAAGCCGCGTCCACTCATTGAGGCGGCACTCAACGTCGCCGTCTCCATCGCGCTTGTCGGTCCCTTTGGCGTTGCGGGCGTCTTTCTCGGAACGATCATCGCCTATGTGCTGACGGCGTTCTGGCGTGGCCCCTATCTGCTTTTCCGCCATCGGTTGGGGCATTCGGTCTGGGGGTATTGGCGGCAGTATGCGGTGCTGACGATTCTGCCGGTCGCGTTCGCGTCTGTCGTCAAGTCACGGCTTGCGCCCTCGCCCGGCAACTGGTTCGCCTGGCTCGGCTGGGCCGTCGCGATTTCGGTTGCCTACGGGGCCTGTTTCGTCGCGTTCTACGGTTGGACGGACGAAGCCCGTGCCGTCGCGTCGACACTGCGGACGCATCTGCGTGGACGTCTGTTCGCAAGGAGGGCGGCATGACGACGAAGACGCGGCTGGCCTTTTTCCTCGCGCATCCGCGCGTGAGCGGCATTGAGGTTGCGCTCTGTGCGCTTCTTGACAACATCGACTACACCCGTTTCGACGTCACGGTCATCTTCACGACGGCTGCCGACTACGAGGGCTCGTCGATTCTCGGTCGCCTCAATCCCCGAGCCCGCATCGTTGTCGCCGATCGGACGACATGCGTCACGTTCACGCACCGTTACCGCTGGAACGTCCTTCGCCGCATTGGAGGCTTTCTATTTTGGCACCTGCCGTGGCCGTTCCGTCCAATCGGTCGGCGCATCTACGACGCCGAAGTGCGGCTCTATGCGGACTACATCCAACGCGAGATGGGCGTCACGGACTTCGATACGGTCATCCTTTACCACCCGTGGGCGACGGAGGTGGCCGTGCAAACGTTTCGTTGGAAGCGTTTTCTGCTCGTCTACCACTGCGGCGACCGCGAAAACATCTTTCGTCAGGAACTCGGTTTCGCCGCCGCCGACCGGATTCTCTCCGTCGGGCGGCGCGTGGCGGACGACATCCGACGCTGGTATCCGGCGTGGGCCAGGAAGGTTGTCGTTGCGGAGAACCTGACGGACATGCGCCATGTCCTTTCGCTCGCCGAGGAGCCGATGGCGGACGCGGATGCGGCCACGTTTATTCCGGGGTGTGTTCACATCGTCACGTGTGCACGACTGAATCCGCTCAAGGGCATCGACCTCGCCCTTGAAGCCCTCGCTATCCTTGTACGAGAGGGCGTGTCCGCGTTGCGCTGGCACGTCATTGGCTGGGATTTGGAGGAACCCGTCTACCATACGCGCGCCCGGCAGCTGGGTGTCGAGGAATTTGTCGTCTTTCACGGGCATCGTCCGAATCCGTATCCGTTCATGAAATGTGCGGACATCTATCTTCAGCCGAGCCAGAAGGAGGCGTTGGGCCTGACCATTTCCGAGGCGCTTCTCCTCGGATGCCCAGTCGTCTCCACACGGACGGCGGGCGGAATCGACCAGCTTTCCGAACCGGGCGTGAAGGGTGTTCTGTGCGACGTCTCGGCAGAGGGCATCGCCGCCGCCTTGCGTCCGCTCCTGTCTGATCCGTTGGCGCGCGAGGCTTTGCGCAACCGAGATGATCGTGTGCGCTGCGCGGAGCAGAACCGTGAACGAATCGCCCGTTTTGAATCCCTTTGCATTCCGAAGAAAGGTTGACGACTTGTAATGGTCGTATGATGTCCATGTGCACTGATTCTGAGTTACATCCTTTTTTCTCGATTATCGTGCCGTGCTATCAGGTGGCGCGATATGTGGACGACATGGTTTCGTCCGTGCGTGCGCAGTCGTTCGCCGACTGGGAGTGTATTCTCTCCGTCGAGGAATCGTCCGACGCAACGGAGGCGAAGTGCCGTGCCATGGCGGTGGCGGATGTGCGGTTTCGGGTCATTGTTGGCCCGAAAAGCGGTTCGCCGGCGACGCCGCGCAACCGGGGCTTTGAAATCGCGAGAGGCCGCTACGTCATCTGGCTGGACGGCGACGACTGGTTGGCGGATGGGGCATTGGCGCGATTGGCTGCCGCCTTACGCGCACACGACGAACCGGAGGCGGCTCAAGGTGCCGTGGTGGAATGTGCCGAAAATGCCGATGGTAAGCAGCGAATCGTCGCTCGGCATTTCAATTTCGCACCATCTGACGACGGACGCATCCTCGTGGTGGGTGAGGCGATGGTTCACTTCGCGCATCGCCCGACGTTCGCCTGGCCGATGGCCTCGCTCACCGTGTGCCGGACCGACTTCCTTCGTGCGAACGGACTGTTTTTCGTCCCGGGCCTCAGGCACGAAGACGAGGAATGGACGCCGCGTGTTCTCACGCTCGCGCCGCGTCTCCTTGTCCTTGATGCCGACCTCTACGTCTACCGTCGCCGCGCCGGTTCCGTGACGACGAGCGAACACCTTGGAGAGGCGTGTCTGCACACGGCGGTCGTGTCGCAGAACCTTCTTCTCTTCTTTGCCGCACATCGTTTCCCGAAGCCGGTTGCCCAGGCCTGGGCACGGCTCGTCCTCTCGTTCTTTTTCGAGCGGGTCTTTTTTCGGACATCAGATGCGCTTCCCGCGACTGTGCGGACGGCCTGTCTGCGGCGGGTTCTGGAGAAGGGCGGACGGCGCGTGTATCTGAAGCTGACGCGCCATGCGGGCTTCCCGAAGAAGCTGGCCGCACCGCTCGTGCTGCTGTGCGGCATCCATCCGCTGCTCGACCTCCCCGCACGGGCCTATTTCAAGTATCTCTACTACCCGCTAGTCCTCTGGCGCATCCGGCGACGCGGCAAATAGTCCGACGGTTGGTTTTGATATAATACGGACATGAAGTCAAGCAGTCGACAGCCCCAAGAAAGACAAGCCATGGTAAGAGGACGTAGTGTTCCGCAGAAGAACGAGATTGTCGTCTATCAGCCGAACGACATCATGCGTATTGAAGTTCGGTTTGAGGAGGATACAGTCTGGCTTCAACAGTTTCGTATAGCCGAACTGTTCTCGTGTTCTCTTGAGAATGTGCGCTTGCATTTGAAAAACATCTACGCGAGTGGCGAACTCGATAAGAAAGCAACATCCAAGGAATCCTTGGAAGTTCGCCCAGAGGGTTCTAGGCGCGTGACTCGTCGAGTCATTTATTACAATCTTGATGCCATCATTTCAATTGGCTATCGTGTCAATTCCATCGTTGGCGTTCGTTTCCGCCAATGGGCAACGAAAGTCATCAAAGAGCGTATGTTTGCAGGAGCAATGCAGACCGCTCAATTCGCGATTATTGATCGCAGACTACAGGTACACGACAGGGATATTGCTGAATTGAAAGAGAAAGTTGAATTCTTCGTTCAGACACAGACTCCGCCGATTCAGGGCGTGTTCTACGACGGGCAACTGTGGGACGCCTGTTCGCTTGTGGAGAAGCTGGTGGCTCGTGCGAAGACGTCAATTCTGCTGATTGACAACTGGGTGGGGGCAGAAACGCTCGACATGCTCGCGAAGAAGCGGAAGGGCGTGTCGGTGACAGTCGTCACGTCCGAACATAAGGATCGCAACGGTCGTCCGCGTCCCACGCTTGCGGCAACGGACATCGCGAAGTTCAACGCGCAATACCCGACTCTCACGGTTCGGTACAGCGAAAAGTTCCATGACCGTTTCCTTGTCCTCGATGACAAAGAAATCTATTTGATTGGGGCGTCACTGAAAGACCTCGGCAAGAAGTGCTTCGCCTTCACGAAGCTCGACGCAGGCGAAATCGCCGGACTGAGGGCGAGGTTGTGAAGGAGAAGGATATTCCCTTGTCATACGTGGACGCATCAGGTAAGGGCGTTTTATAAGCTCGTACATTACTAAATAGAAGGATAAGTTTATGGCTAGTAATGTCTCAGACTATGAAGCCTTGATTGTGGCAAAGCAGTTGATTGAAGATCGAATGGAAACCATTGTCAAGGATCGAAATCGACGTATCCTCGAATCGGACAAATGGTATCTTACGGCAAAGACAAAGCGCTTGGCTTCGTATTTCGCTGACTTAGGATATCGAATTTTAGATTGCAAACCTAAGGAAACGAAGTCAACCTATGTTAGAGTTGCGATACTGCTGTTCAACAATCGTGTACGAGCCATTCCTCTTGTCAAGAAGTTGGCTCACATGAAAGATGATACTTATGCATTCTCATTTGATGGAATGACCGGCAAGGAGAAGAATGGATTGATTCAGTTGTGCGGGGCGTTTGAAAAATGCGGCTGGGTTTTGTGCGAGAAGTCGAAAAATGAGTTGAAAATAACCCGTCAGAACAAGAAAGATGCTGTTCCGTTTTGGAACGGGGTGTGGGCTGAGCTTGTCAACAAATGGATTGTCGAGAAGACCTTGGAAGATTATGCGCGACAGAAACGCCTCAAATTTGATGTCTTTACTGATGTAAAATTGGCAAAGATTGAGCAAGAAAAAAAGCAGGCTGATATGCAGCTTGATGTTGTTGCAATGTTTCGGGATAGGGTGTATGTATTTGAGACCAAGACGGGCCGGATGTTGGGGCTTGATAAATGGGTAGATAGGGCACGGATGTTTGGGACGGATAGGCGAAGTCGCTTTGTTATATGCTGTGCAGATGATAATGTTCCCTGTACTTTGTTTAAGCCGTTTGACATGGTGCCGCTTTCATCGTTGGATAAATGGCTTTGGACGCGCCTTGAAAAGGACATGTCTGATGGACCATTGCCATTTTAAACCGCTGAGCATCGTGGTAGTAAGAAAACGGGTGGGTATTATTTCAGATGAAACCTGAAGTTGAAGTGTTTGTCTTTCTGGATGCCTTGGGATGGGATCTGGTCGGGACGGGGGATTGGCTGAAGGATCTTCTGCCACATAGGCGGGCGGTCGAGATGCAGTTCGGCTATTCCTGCACGGCCATTCCGACAATTCTTTCGGGGGTGACGCCCGCTGAACACGGGCACCTGAGCCTTTTCCGCTTTGATCCGAAAGGGTCGCCGTTCAAAAGTGTCGCACGGTTGATGCGGTGTCTACGCCCTGCGTCGTTTTGGACACGCGGACGTGTCCGCAACCAGCTCTCGAAGCTCGTCAAGCGTCTGCTCGGTTTCACTGGCTACTTCCAGCTCTACCAGATGTCGGCGGAACGTCTTGGCTTCATGGACTACGGCGAGAAACGCAATCTCTTCATTCCCGGCGGGATGTCACCCCTCGCGAACCTGGCGGACGTGTGCGCGCAAAGCGGTGTCCCGTATCACATCACCGACTGGCGGCAAGGTGAGGCGGTGGCGTTTCCGGCGGCCGAAGCGGCTCTTCGTGCGGGCGCACGTTTCCTCTTCGTCTACGCCGCCGACTTGGACGCGATTCGGCACGACGAAGCCTTGAAGTTGAATAGCCCGCGCGTCGCGGCGAAGCTTACTGACTACCGCCGTCGTCTCGAATCGCTCGCGGCGGAGTTGACGGCAACGGGGCGGACATGGCGGCTCACGGTCTTCTCCGACCACGGCATGACGCCGCTCGTTCGGACGATAGACCTGAAGTCCGCCGTCGAGAAGACGGGACTTGTCTTTGGTGTGGACTACGGCTGCAACTACGATTCGACGCTCTTCCGCGTCACCTACTTGAAGCCCGCCGCACGGGCGCGAATTGAACAGGCCCTCGCACCGTTTGCCGGCGACGGACATTGGCTCTCGGAAGACGAGGAACGACGGTACGGTATCTACTGCGCCGACCGTTTCTTCGGCGACGCGATTTTCCTTGTGAACCCCGGTGTGCAGATTGTCCCGTCCGACATGACCCTGAAGCCGCTCAACGGCGTGCATGGCTACGAGCCGACGGAAGCACATTCCCTTGCCGCGATTCTCTCCACGGACGCGATTCCGGCAAATGTCACGCGCGTACGCGACTACTTCGGACTGATGACCGCCGCACTGAAGCGGTTACGAGAGGTGTAATGCGCATCGCCCACATCGTCCGCCGCTACAGCCGCGCCGAATGGGGCGGTACGGAAACGGTCGTCGCCGCGACGGTCGCCGAACAGCGGCGGTGCGGAGACGAGCCGTGCGTCTTCTGCACGTCCGCGCTTCAGCCGTCCGAGGGCACACAGGAGGCGCGGACGTTCGACTACTTCTACCCGTATTTCCCACTGTCGGCGTCCGCACGCGACGCACTTGATCGAAAGGGCGGCAATCCGTTTGCATTCGGGCTCTTCCGTGCCGTGCGGGCGTTCCGTCCGGACGTGATCCACATCCACGCGGGCGGACGCTTGGCCTGTTGCGCAATTCGGCTCGCCGAACGGCTTGGCGTACCGTCCGTTCTTTCCCTACATGGCGGCGCGGCGGTTGTGCCGCCCCAGGAACGTGCGCAGATGCTCGCGCCCCTGCGCGGCACGGTACGTTACGGCGGCGTACTGGATCGCTTGCTGAGGTTGCGCTTTGATCCGCTCGCACGGGCATCCGCGCTTGTCTGCATTTCGCGTGCGGAACAGGACGAACTCGCGCAGCGCTATCCCCGGCAGCGTATCCGCTATCTGCCGAACGGCGTGATGCCGCAGGAGTTTGCGCACCGTCCCTTCGTGCGGGCTTTGCGTGTGTTGTGTCTCTCGCGCATTGACTACCAAAAGAACCAGCTCGCGCTTGTGGATCTCCTCGCGGCGCGTTCCGATGTCACCGTGGAACTGGTCGGCCCCGTGACGGCGCCGTGGTATCGTGACGAGATCGTGGCGCGCGCACGGACGTTGGGCGTGTCCGACCGCCTGACGATTCTCGGTGGTCTGCCGCCGGGTTCGGACGAGTTGAATGCGGCATTTGCGCGGGCGGACGTGTTCGTGTTGCCGTCCGTCCACGAGCCGTTCGGCATCGTCGCGTTGGAGGCGATGCAGCATGGCGTACCGCTCATCGCTTCGGCGGTCGGCGGACTCGTCGATTTCGTGCGCGACGGCGAGAACGGGCTTCTGTTCAATCCGTCCGAGAAGGGTTCTCTCACCGCCGCGTTTGACAGTCTGACGCCGCCACTCGCCGCACGGCTGGTGACGAGTGGCTACCAAACGGCCCAATCCTACACTTGGCCGTGCCTGATCGAAGCCCTCGTGCATATTTACGCGGAAGCGCGGACATGAAGATGGCGAACACCTCGTTTGGCGAATTGCAACCCAAGTGGGTCAATTTTCTGAAGATCTTTCCGAGTGGTCTCG
>CAVJWR010000115.1:6525-9537 GCA_963653155.1 Limosilactobacillus gorillae | reverse complement strand
CTGCCGACAAGTCCTTTTTCGTCCCGTCTTGGAACTTCTCATAGGGCACCCCATCGGAACCGATGACAATTTCGGAGGGATTCTTGTCCTTCTTGATCCTCTTCGCCTTGACGAGTTCAGCTTTTTCCTCCTTGATATGTTCAAGGAGAACCGATGCCGGTTCGTCATTTGGGTCTTGTGGGACGAGTTTGCCGCGAATGGCGAGGTCGAGAATCTTCGCCTTGATCTTCTCGACCGTGGTCATTCGCCGACCTCCGTGAGGGCGGCATTGAGTCCGTCGATGGCCGTCACGTAAGCCTCGCGCTGCGACTTGAGCTCGTCCATGAGTTCGTCGAGCGAGACGTCCTCCACGGAATCAGTCTTCTCCTTGATCCACTTGAAGTCGAGGTTTGTTCCCTCTCGCTTGACGATCTCGTCGTATGTGTACTTGCGCCATCGTCAGTCAGGGTTCGATTCGCTCCATGTCTCCTGTCGCTTGTGGCGATTCTCCGAGTTGTAGCATTTCACGAAGTCCGCCAAGTTCTCCTCCCGCATCGGATTCGTCTTGAGCGTGTGGTGGATGTTTGTGCGGTAGTCGTACACCCACACCTCCTTCGTCTGTACCGTCTTTGACGCGGGACGGGCATCGAAGAACAGGACGTTTGCCCTCACCCCCGGCGCGTAGAAGATGCCCGTGGGGAGACGAAGGATGGTGTGCAGATCCATCGTCTCCATCAGTTTCTTTCGTATTGTCTCCCCCGCGCCTTTCTCGAAGAGGACGTTATCCGGCAGAACCACGGCGGCACGGCCGTCCGTGCGGAGCAGGGTGCGTATATGCTGCACGAAGTTCAGCTGCTTGTTGGAGGTCACGCACCAGAAGTCCTGACGGTTGTATATCTGCTTTTCCTTCGACTCATCGCCCTCTTCGTTTATGATGGTCTGGGCAGTCTTCTTGCCGAACGGCGGATTCGTGGCGACGATCTTCACGAAGGTAGACGGCGAGGACACGAGTGCGTCCTTGAGTTCCACCGGAACCGCGCCGTCAAGAGTGCCCATATTGTGCAGATACATATTCATCAGGCAAAGGCGGCGCGTGGTGGGCACGATCTCATTTCCTGAGAATGTTTTGTCACGCAGAAACTTCTTCTGCTGAACGTTCATCGTGTCCGCGAAGTGTTCGAGGATGTATTCGTATGCCTTGAGGAAGAATCCGCCCGTGCCGCAGGCCGGGTCGCATATCGTCTCGCCTGGCTGGGGACGAAGGCACTGCATGATGGCGGAGATGAGGGCGCGAGCGGTGAAGTACTGTCCCGCGCCGCTTTTCTTGTCCTCGGCGGTCTTGGCGAGCAGTTCCTCGTAGATGTCGCCCTTGAGGTCGGTGTTCATGCCACTCCACTGCTCGCGCCCGATCATGTCGATCACACCGGCGAGACGGGCCGGAGTGCCAATGTGGTTTTTGGCTTGCAAGAACATCTGGCCAAGCATTCCCGGCTCGTTGCCGAGTGCGGCGAGAAGTTTCTCGTAGTAGTCCTTGAGGTCTGTGCCCGTCTTCGACTTCAAGACCTGCCAATTCCACTCGGCAGGCATCTCGCGGTCAAGTTCATCGGCCATTTTGAGAAACAGGAGAAACGTGATCTGCTCTAGGTACTCGCTTGCCCCCACGCCCTCGTCCCGCAGGACGTTGCAGAAACTCCATACGCGCTTGACAAGCGCGGAAGACTGGTCTATGCGGACGGCGGAATCTATTTTTGCAGACATTATGGCTTCCTTTATGCGGCAAGAGCCTCGTTGAGTTCATCGAGGACGAATTGTGTCTCGTTGCCGAAAATCCTCTTCAGGCGGAAATATCCTCCGTACTCGGTGAACGGGATAAGGTTGAAATCGTCACGGCTGATGTGCAGATTCGTCTTGTAGTGATCACGCACATGGCGCATGAACTCCGCATCCTCGTCGGTGAGCTTGTTTCCGGGATGTGCGTTGTTCCACTTGAACACCCACGCCTTGTAGTTGGCATCAACTGTGGCAGAAAACGGAATGAGCGCCTGGTCGATGCTGGACACATAGCGAATCAGGGCAAGTGCGGCAGCTTCGCGTGATCCGTCGAACGACGGCTTTTCCGCCCTGCCGAGCCTGTGGTAGGCAGACCAAAGCGTCTCGACGGAAAAAGGATTGCGAGCGCTTTTCATCTGCCTGATAAAGTCGGTGATCATTTCAAGTGTCACATCCTTGCGCCGATGCGGCTGTTCAAAGTAAATCTGTAGCGGCTCGATCTTGTCTCTGTTGACGTTGAGCCAGTTCTCGAAATCATAGACATACGATTCGCAGGCTTTTTCGGAATCCGTAGCCCATTCGCTTTTCGTGACGGTATCGATATTATCGGCGAGATACTGGTCGTGTGCCTTTCGGGCGTTCACGAGAAACTGGTTCAAGACGCCGTTGAACGTTTTCATGGCTTCATTCTGAAGTTCCTCCTCTGCCTTGGTCTTTGCCTCTTCATCGGTCAGGCTCGGATCTGCTACCTTCACATTCGTCGTGGCGGCTTTGATGTTGTCTGGGTCAAAAGCATAGTATAGGTCTTTTGCCACGGTCTGCAGGTCTTTGCCTCCCGTCAGTTGCATGACTTTCTCATGCTCTTCGCTCGTCAGCACATTGCCGAGTTTGGTAAGACGGCCTGCGAGAGAAGTTCCCTCGTCAGCGGTGAGCTGCGAAAGTGCGGCCTTTTGCAGAAGTTCCTTGAGCGAGACCCCTGGCTTCTTCTCAAAGTCGCCAGAGATCGTTTTCAGGGAATTAGTGACGCCAATTGCGTCAACGAGGATGTAGTGCTGCTTTCCGTCTTTGGCGTCCGGCGTGACTTTCTTGAGAGCCTCAATGTCAATAGTGCGCGTCCCGCGCCCCTTCATCTGCTCAAAGTAGTTCGCGCTGCGGACGTCCCGCATGAAAATGAGACATTCGAGCGGTTTCACATCCGTGCCGGTTGCGATCATGTCGACCGTGACGGCGATTCGGGGATAGTAGTCGTTCCTGAACTGCGAA
>CAVJWR010000115.1:408-6515 GCA_963653155.1 Limosilactobacillus gorillae | reverse complement strand
ATCTTCCTCCGCTTGATACGTGACCTTCTTGCAGAAGTCGTTGCCTTCTCCGAACACCTCGCGCACGATGTCCACGATGTCGTTGGCGTGTGAATCGTCCTTTGCGAAAATGAGGGTCTTCGGAACATGGTCGCCGGAACGGTGTGGAAAGAGTTTTTTGAACAAGACCTTCTTGAACTCCATGATGACGGTACGTATCTGGCTCTTGCTCACGACCTTCTTGTCGAGGTCTTTGCCTGTGTACGGCAGATCGTCGTCCAGTTTCTCCCATTTCTCGGCACGGGTCATCTTGTCGCGTGTGCGCACCTGTTGCTCGCAGGATATCGTTTCGCCGTTTTGGGTGATTTTCGTGCCGATGAGATAGACATCACCGCCCACGTTCACGCCGTCAAGAATAGCCTGTTCGTGGGTATACTCGCTTACCACATTCTGCTTGAAGAATGCGAACGTACGATTGTCCGGCGTGGCCGTGAGTCCCGTGATGAAAGCGTCGAAGTATTCGAGAACCTGACGCCAGAGATTGTAGATTGAGCGATGGCATTCGTCGACGATCAGGAAGTCAAAGTATTCGGGAGGCAAGGTCTGGCAGTATTCCACTACGGCGTTCTTGCCTGTCTGCCATTTTGCGGAATCCTCTTCGCTCGTCTCGTCTAGTTCCTGTCCCTTGAGAATTGAGTACATCCGCTGAATCGTGGAAATGCAAACCTTGGCGTTGGGGTCTACTTTCGATGAGGTTAACCGCTGCACAGGATAGAGTTCATGGAACTTGTACTGTTCACCCGACGGCTGGTAGTTCTGGAACTCTTCAAGGGCCTGTATTCCGAGCTGTTTCGTATCGACGAGCATCAACACTCGCTTTGCCTTGGCAAATTTCAGCAGTCGATAGACAGACGTTATCGCGGTAAACGTCTTGCCTGCCCCTGTGGCCATCTGGACGAGTGCGCGGGGATTGGCGTCTGCAAATGACTTCTCCAGATTTCTTATGGCCGTAAACTGGCAGTCCCGCAGATTCCCATGCGCAAGAGATGGGATGTCTTCGCGCAATCGTCCACGAAGCGTCTTGGGTTCTTTCAGTAGACGCTGCATCTCCTCCGGTCGCATAAAGGAAAATACCTCGCGGGAACGAGGCTTGGGATCCTTGCGGTCGCGAAAGCGCGTAACGATGCCAGTTGATTCGTAGATGAATCGAATGTAATACTTGTTGCCAAATGCCTTCAATTCGGCATTTGCATAGTCCTCCGACTGCTTCTCAACATCAGTGAGATTGTAGCCGAGCGCAAACTTCTTGGCCTCGATGAGGCCGCATGGCTTCTTGTCAACAAGGAGCAGATAGTCCGTTGGGCCAGTAAATGTGGGATATTCGCGCAACGCAACGCCAAGACTTGCGTTAAGGTTCGGCAGATTGTGGTCTTGAACAGACCATCCGGCGGCGGCAAGCATCGCGTCAATCTTGTCGCGGGCAATCTGTTCTGGATTTTGATTAGCCATCTTCGCCTCTAACTTCTCGGTTGCTAACGCAGCCATTGCGCCCTTGGCGTTTGTCGGGTGCTTTTGTTTTTTCCTGTCATCTTTTCGTTTCAAAAACTATCGTAAATTATACCATTTCTCGCCGATTTGTGCATGGGCTGATATGGTGAAAGGCTGCTTTTAGGAAAGCGGGAGGGCGGTTCTCCCCAACCGCCGCCATGGTAGGTACGCAATTCATTGCGTCCGTGGGTTGTCGGCGGTCGCAGTAAACTGCGACCCTCCCGCACCATGCACGACGGCGAGGCGCACCCCTCTAGCGACCGCATGCGCGGCTCACTTCGTTCGGGGGATATTTCGCCACGGCAGACGGCGGTTTCATCGAAACCGCCCTACCAAATCATCAATGAAATCGTAAATTCTCACCTCCTCACCCTCTCAACTTCTCAACCTCATCATGCAATCGCAAATGCCTTCTACATTTCTGATATAATTCGCAAACAATGAAACGTGTGCTCTTCATCATTTGTGCGGCTCTGATTGTGATCCTCGCCTTGGCATTGGCGTTTTGCCAAAAGCTGGAGAGGGATGGTGTGCCTCGTGGCGGCACTTCGCCCATAATGGAGCGGGAACAGAAGGGGTGCGGTACGCGACCCGTGCGTAGCATGGCAGACAGGCAAACGATTGCCAATGTTGAAGCTGATGCGTCCTGCTCCAGTTCATCTGACGAGCCATCGGATGGCGGCGACGGTGACGTCTCGGTCGACGATGGCCGTCGCGAGGCGGATGCCTTTGATGCCGTGGTTGACCGCTGGACGGATCCGCATCCGGGCGGGGTGTCCATGAAGGATGTCGATGAATTCCGCAAGGCATTCTGTCGGGTGCCAGATGGAATGAAGGATGAATGCCTGCACCGTGCGCTGAACCTTATCCCTGACGAGAACGTAATGATGTTGGCAGGGATCCTTCTGGACAAGTCGCAAGATCGGGACGTGCTGGCGACGATCTTCAACGACATGCTGAATCGGAGCGATCAGGCGAGACTGCCGATCCTACAGCACCTCTGTACGGACAAAGATCATCCATGCCGGGAGGATGCGGTTTGGATACTCGATGCCACCGGGGAAAGTCCGAAGGCGAAATGATCAGACTGTGCCGGATACGGAATCTTTCTGGCACAGCCGCAAAAAAGAAATGGGTTGTGGAAATTCCACAACCCATTTTCCATTAGCGCATTGAATGGGAGCTTAGCCCTCTGCCTCAAGCGCGGCATCAACCTCGTCGGTCGTTTCCATGTTCGTGTAGACATCCTGGACATCCTCAAGATCCTCAAGCATATCCACGAACTTGTTGATGGCCTTTGCCGCCGCGACATCCGAGACGGGGTTCATCATGTTCGGCACAAGGCCGATCTCCGAATTCTCCTCATCAACGCCGATGCCGCTTGTCTTGATCGCCTCAAGCACGGTGGTGAAGTCGTTCGGCTGGCACTTGACCGTGAAGCCGCCATCCTCGGTGGTCACGTCCTCGGCGCCGGCATCAAGGGCGACTTCCATCACCTTATCCTCGGTCACGCCATCTGCCGCCGGGATCATGATCTGCCCGAGACGGTCAAAGAGGCGGGTCGCGCTTCCCTGCTTCGCGAATTCGATGCCGTTCTTCTTGAAGACGTTGCCAACTTCTGCGGCAGCGCGGTTCTTGTTGTCCGTAAGGACGTTCACGACGAGCGCAACGCCTCCCTTGATGCCTTCGTACTGGGCATCGACAAGGGCTGCGGACTCAAGCTCGCCCGTGCCTTTCTTGATGGCGCGCTCGATGTTGTCGTTAGGCATCTGCGCCGCCTTCGCCTTTGCGATGAGCGTACGGAGGGTGGGGTTGTTGTCAGGATCGCCACCCTTCGCCTTAACGACGATGGTGATTTCCTTTCCAAGCTTAGAGAAGATTTTTCCCTTCTTGGCATCTGCCGCGCCTTTCGCGCGCTTGATTGTCGCCCAATGGCTGTGACCTGACATTTTTGTCCGCTCCTATTGTTAGATTTCTGTTGTAGAAAAAGATGACGTATTGTAGCAAAAAGGGCTATGAAACGCAACCATGCCCACCCTGCATATTTTCGCCGAGCAGTGCCAGTGACGGGTCTGCCGCCTCGTATCCCTGTATCCAGCCGTTCTCGAAACCGAAGTCTGCCGCCGCCTCGGTGACGGATTCGTACTCATCCTCTGATACCTTGCGGTTGAACGGTTCCGTGTCGGTTGCGCGGTACGCGGGTGTGAACTGGCTCATTATGGATACTGGAATGTCCGGGGACAGCTCCGTGGCGAGCCAGGCGAGGTTCTCTATCGCCTCGTCGGAATGTCCCGGAAGGACGAGTATGCGCACAATCAGCTGAGGGACATCTGGCTTTGGGCGATCCCTCTTGAATGCCCAGCCTATGGCCGAACGAGCCGCCTCCACGTACCTTGGGGCGGCACTTGCCGAAATGGCGGTTTCGTTGCGCGAATAGCGCAGGTCGAAGAGGGCGGTGTCGCACAGATCCCCATATTCCTCCAGGACTTCCGCAGACTCGTAGCCAGACGAATTCCACACGAATGGTAGCCTTATGCCTTCATGGCGCAAGGCCGTAGCCGCATCGCGTATGTACGGCAGATATGGCGTGGGCGACACGAGATTCCAGTTGCCGCATCTGTCCTTCACGGCAAGGTCGCGGAGTATTCCCGTCAACCTTTCGGTTGTCATGTCGTCACCCTTGCCGCCCCAGCTCCACGGCGAGTTCTGGCAGTATATGCACTTCATCGTGCATCTGGAGAAGAATACGCAACCGCTGCCGTTCTTGCCGACAAGCGGCGGTTCCTCTCCGAAGTGGGGTCCCCAGCGAAATACGCGGGGGCACACACCGGCTCCGCAGAATCCGGTCTCTCCCGCTTCGCGGTTCACTCCGCACGATCTTGGGCAAAGTCTACAGCAGTTCATGGAGGGTAGATGGTAGTTGGTAGTGGGTAGATGGTAGTGGGTAGAAATGGGTGGCATTTGCGATTTACGATTTGCGATTGAATTTAGTCATTTGGCTATTGGTTGATTCACTAAAACCTACCATCTACCAACTACCCACTACCAACTAACACCTATATGAAAGCAAGAATCGTCGGAGTGACATCCGTGAGTGAGTTCACCCGGTCGCGGATTTCCGACTCTTTCGGGCCGAATGCGATGAAGGGGACGGGATTCCGCGTGTGGCCGCGCTCGTTTACGGCTTCGATGTTTCCGTGGTCAGACGTCATCAGAAGCGTCACGCCAGCCGCTTCGGTGAAGCGCATGAGCGTGGCGAGGAATGCATCGTACTCGCGAAGCACCGCGCATGCGCGTTCGTAGTCCATCGAGTGGCCGGCGACATCCGTCTGGAAATACTCGAATAGGGTGAAGTCGTTCGCGCTTATTATGTCGAACAGGTGCCTTGCCGCGTCTTCCGGGTCTATGACGGGAATGTCGGGATACCTGTCACGTATCGTCTCGCGGGTGAGGTCCTGAAGCACGGCGTTGTCCTCGGCGAGATCCGATACCGTGGAGACCGTCTCCGGCATCGTGAGGGCCATGACCGTAGTCACGGACTTGAACCGCCTTGCCTCAAGCTCGTCGGCGGACTCCACGAGGTACGCATCCGCAAATTTGACCTTCTTGCCCATCTCCTTCAGCTTGAGGAACAGGTTGCTTCTGCCGATCAAATCTCTAAGTCCGGGGCCGGGGAACCCCTCGCAATGCCGCCCCATGAACTGGGATGCATTGACGCCAGTGAACATTGTGGTCTGCCCCGTGGCGGACTGCGGAAGGCCAGGCACCCCAAGATTTGCGTCTATGGGCTTCCCGTGGTCATGGATCAGCCTGCAAAGCGCAGGGCACACCTCGGGGTTCACCGGGTTATCGGGCGAAGGAGGTGCGATGCCAACGCCATCAATGAACAGGTAGACGAACTTCACAGACCGTACGACTTCATTTCTTTCTTGAGCTCTTCAAGGGAGACGTTGTCTTCCTTGGCCTTGTCGAGGGCGGCCTTGTAGAGCGGCTTGGCCTTGGCCTCGAATTCGGACGCGCCCTTTGCGTCGCCATCGGCTTCGGCAAGGGCCTTGCACCTCATGTAGTTCTTCGCGGCAACCCATTCGCGGGAATATATCACGCCGTTCGCGGGGTCGGAATCCTCGAAATCCTCCATCTCGCTTGAGAGCATGTAGTCGATGAACACGAGCAACTGACTTATGGCTTCCTTGTTCTGTTTCGCCTCCATTGCCTTGTGTGCTCGCAGCTTGGCGGCGGTGCTCTTGCACCAGCCTTCGGAGCGGCCGGCGATCCCTTCGCCCTCAAGGAGATTGATCGCGCCATCGTAGTCGCCTATCAGGAAGTATCCGTCAAGGCGGCGCTCGCACAGGGAGTTCTTCTCGGATTCGGACAGCTTCTTCGTGCCGATGAGATGCTGCGAGAAGTCGATGAGTTCCCTAATGCGGCGGTCGGTGTCGGCCTTTTCGGACTTCGTGTCGCCCGTGAGCTTCAGGAACGCCTCTTCCGCGAGCAGGCCGATGGAATCGTATGGAATCTTCGGCCCGTAGCATACGGACACGAACGGGAAGGACTTCTTGGCCGTGACGGAGATGCTGCGC
>CAVJWR010000115.1:0-398 GCA_963653155.1 Limosilactobacillus gorillae | reverse complement strand
ATGCTGCGCTCGTCGGTGAGCCTGCGGAGGCGCTTCGCCATCTCGTCCATCGGCGTGGCGCGGAACTCTTTGCGAACCGCCTTTTGGGTGGCCTTTGCCTGCTCCGGATCTTCCCGCATCAGCAGGAGCGCCCCGTATAATGCCCCTGCAACGACAGCCAGGATTGCGATTGATGCCACCAGCGGTTTCTTGAGATTTGCCATTTTCTTCGACTCCATTATGCTCCAAAACGAAAAACATTCGTATTATAGACGGAAAACGCATTTGCCGCAAGTGCGAAATCATGGTATGATACGCAAAAATTTTTTAGGAGACATGAGGCGATGAAAGAAGTTGGAGTAGGTATACTTGGATTCGGAACGGTCGGTGCGGGCGTTGCGCAGGGATTGCTTGAGCAT
>CAVJWR010000114.1:6767-9557 GCA_963653155.1 Limosilactobacillus gorillae | reverse complement strand
AGAGTACTACGCCCATCAGGAGCGCCGCCGTGAAGTAGCGGTTGGCCGGAGCGGTCGAGACGCGCGCACCACGCCTGACGGCGTAGAGGACGGAGCCGCCGATGCCCGCGAGCAGCCCCAACGAGAAGAGGATATTCCAGATGGGCGCGATGATGGCCATCGTGGCCACACCCAGCGGGCCGTGGTACTGCCCGACCACGGCGGCGTCCACGAGCGAGTAGATGCTCGTCATCAGGGCCGAGCCGAATGCGGCGACCAGATACTTCCGGTAGACACCGAAAACATTGTCCGTCAACACGTTCATCAATCATTCTCCTTTCAATATGAACAATGAACTGCGGCACATTGTATCACACGTGTCAAGAGGGGCAATTGTGGCCGTCTGCGAGAAAGAAAAGGCCGCCTCCAGTCATCGTGGAGGCGGCCTTTTCTTTCTCGTATCAATGTGGTCAAGGTTGCGTCACTTGACCTTCGCGAGAGCCTGCTTGAGGTCTTCAATGAGGTCTTCGGGATCCTCAAGCCCAACGGAAAGGCGGATCAGGTCCGGTGGAATGCCCGCCTCCCTAAGCTGCTCGTCGGTAAGCTGGCGGTGCGTGTGCGATGCCGGATGAAGCACGCAGCTCCACGCATCGGCAACGTGCGTCACGATGCCAATGAGTTTCAGCGAATCCATGAACTTTATGGATGCCTCGCGTCCGCCCTTTATGCCGAACGTGAGAACGCCACATGGCGACGGCCCCTTGAACTGCTTCTTCACGAGCCTCTTGTACGGAGAATCCGCAAGCCCCGCGAAATTGACCCATGCGACCTTCTTCTGCGCCTTGAGCCAGTTCGCGATCTTCAGCGCACTTTCCGCATGGCGGCGTATGCGCACATGCAGGGACTCAAGCCCAAGGTTCACGAGGAATGCGTTGAAAGGCGAAGGGATAGACCCAAAGTCACGCATCAGGTGCGCCGTGCATTTCGTGATGTATGCCATCTTGCCGAACGCCTTTGTGTAAGAAAGCCCATGGTACGAGGCATCCGGCTCGACCAGCCCGGGGAACTTGTCGGCATGCTTGGTCCAATCGAAGTTTCCGCTGTCGACGATGCATCCGCCGACCTGGGACGAGTGCCCATCCATGTATTTCGTAGTCGCGTGCGTCACGATGTCGCACCCGAACTCGAACGGACGGCACAGCACCGGAGTCGGGAAAGTGTTGTCGACGATGAGCGGCACGCCGTTCTTGTGGGCGATCTTGGCGAACTTCGCTATGTCAAGGACAACTCCGGAAGGATTTGCGACCGTCTCGCCAAAGACGCACTTCGTGTTCGGACGGAATGCCTTCTGGATCTCGGCCGGAGACGCATTAGGATCGACGAACGTGAACTCTATGCCGAGCTTCTTCAGCGAAACCGCGAACAGGTTGAACGTTCCCCCATATATCTGCGCGGAGGAAACCACGTGGTCGCCCGCGTTACAGAGGTTCAGCACCGCGAAAGTGGATGCCGCCTGTCCCGATGAAGTGAGGATTGCCGCAATGCCGCCCTCAAGCGCCGCAATCTTCTTCGCCACCTGGTCATTCGTTGGATTGGCGAGGCGCGTGTAGAAATATCCGGACTCCTTGAGGTCAAACAAATCCCCCATCTGCTGCGTCGTCTCGTACCTGAATGTCGTAGAGGCGTAGATCGGCACCTGCCTCGGCTCGCCCTTCTTGGGCTGCCACCCTCCCTGGACACACAACGTATCTGTTCTCATAAAACGATTCTCCTTTTTTAATTGCGCGTGAAATTATACCACATCCCGTCCAAAGGCAAACATACCGTCACAGGAATGCCGGATGATTCACCATCAGCGGCGTAGCGCATTCCCTACGGAAGGTCTCGTACCGTCCCCGTCCCCATGGGTTTGGCGGCGTGAACGAAAAGCCTGTAGGCGAGATCAAGCGAATCGCCCTTCTTGAGGCTCAGCGGAGCGGTATAGACTGGAGACGGGTTTACCATGCGCTTGTCCGGCCAAAGGTAGAATCTGCCGGAGCAGGGAGCCTTGAGTTGCGCAAACGTCACTTCATCGCCTGTCACGGGATCGGTGAAATCGAGGCATTTCTCCTCTACAGCGGTACACTCCGCCGGAGTCCTGCCGCCAGAGTAGCCCCGTACGCCAAACGAAGCGGCCATATCCGGAGCGAGCCTCAGGGTTGCGCCGGCGTAGCCACCGCCCCACTTCCCGCAGGATACGCTGCCATGCGGCGGCGTACGGTCAAACGTCACGTCCGCCAGCGCGGTGAACCTGTGCCGCACCGTGATCGCGTAGCCGCCCTTTGCGTTCGGCGGATCAACGACAATATCGCGCACCTCGGAAACGACCGGGGACGATTCCTTTCGTGGCCCATACTCAAGCTTGAGCTGAACATTGCAATCCAGTCCATCGATCTTGACCTCCTTTCCTGTCACGCGTGTCTGCCCTTCCGGCTCGCATCCCTTTCGCCCAGGATCTGCCGGCTCCCAATAATTCACGCCGTTTATGTATTTCCACGAGAACCAGTATCCGAGATGCCATATGTGATCCTTCGGACGCAAATCCGTAAACGTCCGCCCTGACGGCAATGCCAGCGGATGGAAGAACGGACGGCCTTCTGGCGTGTCTATCTCAAGGTTCCAGAGCGTCTTTCCGTCTCGCCGCATTGCAACGCCCGTCTTTGTCCGCTCCAGTCTAAAACGTCCGCAAGACGCACCAACGGCTCCGTCAGTCGCGCAATGGGCGACATGGCATGGCGCGACAGCCAATGCCGACAAAAGGCATGAACAAAG
>CAVJWR010000114.1:5946-6757 GCA_963653155.1 Limosilactobacillus gorillae | reverse complement strand
AAGCAATATGGGCCAAACAGCCAGAACCATTTCCCCTTAAGAGCCTTTATGAGAACGACAAGGGACGCATAGCCAGCGACGGCGGCCAAGGCCATGCCCCACAGGAGAGTCGCCCACCCGATGCCGCCATCCTGTCCGGCGGCATTTCCGCCAAACATCTTGATCACCTCAAGCAGCACGCCGCCAAGGATGAGAGGCATGCACATCAGAAAGGAAAACTCGGCGGACTTCTCAGGATCCACCGCCCCAGTCCTGGCGGCCGCAAGCGTCATGCCGCTTCTCGACACGCCGGGCAGCAGGGCAACAGCCTGCATCACACCCATCCACAGGGCGCACAGGAAAGACACGTCCCTACGTCCCTTCGGGAGAAAGCGCGTACCGGACAGCACCGCGCCCGTAAACATCAGCAACGCCCCCACCATCCTCGCATTCTCGAACATGGCATCTATCTTTTCCCGAAAGGCGAAGTACACGGCGACCGCCGGGAGCGCGGAAACCAATATCTTGAGCAGGAAAACCCATTCCTTGCCGACAAGCAGCCTGAGGATCGTCTTCCTGTAGAATACCGCCACGGAAATGAGCGTCCCCGCATGCAGGAACACGTCAAGCTGCATTCCCGCCTCCCTTATCCCAAGAAGGTGCTGGCCTATGACGAGGTGTCCGCTGGACGATATGGGCAGGAATTCCGCTACCGCCTGAAGCAGCGCAAGCAACGTTACATTGACGAAATCGCCCACTTGAGTCACCCTTCCCTTGCCACCCGCTCCACGAGATCGGCGACATTCGATGCGGCGTCAGGACACCTGAGCGC
>CAVJWR010000114.1:5247-5936 GCA_963653155.1 Limosilactobacillus gorillae | reverse complement strand
ATACTTGTTCTCCGCCTTGTGGAGAAGCCAATTCGCGAGCGAACGCGGCGAAAGCTCGTCCTGTCGGCCCTCTGCGGCCGCCTGCGCCGCCACGAATACCGCCGCGTTGAAATGCTGGTGGTTGCGAAGCGCGGAAGGCAACGGGATCAGGAACGCGGGCTTGCCGGTAAGGGCAAGCTCGAAGCACGTGGATGCACCGGCCCGGGCTATCACCACATCAGCCGTGGCAAAGGCCCGGCCCATCTCATGCTCAAAGGCGTTTACGCGGGCGGGGATGCCGGCCGAAGCATATGCTCGCGCCACTTCCGCCTCGTCATTCACGCCCGTCTGGTGTATCACGTAAAGTTTCCGTCCGCGAGAGGCAAGGCTTCGGCTCAACAGCACAAGGGCCTTGGAGGCGATCTCGTTGACCCTGTGGGCACCCTGGCTACCTCCCGTCACAAACACCCTGAACGCTCCTTCCGGGACGTTATCGAAAGGCGGCTGGCCCGCTACGTCAAGGCGAACCGGCAACCCCGTAAGCACGGTATTCTTGCCGGGGAAATACTGGGCCGTATTTTCGAAGCTGATCGCCACGGCTCTGGCGAAGTTCGACAGGAAGTCGATGGCCCTGCCGGGAACCGTATTCGCCTCGTGCAGAACGACGGGAACCCTGCGCCTTGCCGCCGCGATTACCGGCGGCAGGCTCG
>CAVJWR010000114.1:0-5237 GCA_963653155.1 Limosilactobacillus gorillae | reverse complement strand
ACGAACCCATCGCCAGCAAGGCATCCGGCCTCGCCCTCTTCATTTCGCCGAGACAGCGCATGAAAGCCCGGATGTTGCGCATCGCATTTTTTATGGAGAGCGGCTTGGCGCCCGTGGCGAACACAGGCCCCGACCACCCCTTGAGGACGCTCGTCTCCACATCGCGCCCACTCATCCACACGGTGACGTCATGGCCCCTTGAGGCCAACTCGGAAGCCACCGCCAACCCCGGGAAGGAGTGGCCTCCCGTGCCGCCACATGCAACGATCAACTTCATGGCGAAGGGTTTCTCTTGCTACGAGATGACCGCCACAGGCTGACCCTTCACGACCGCCGCGCCATGCTGAACGAGGAACGTTATCTTGCCGGCGGCGGTCGCCTTGACGGGATTGAAAAGCTTCATGGCCTCGACGATGCAGACCGGCTCGCCAGACTTCACGGCGGCCCCATCTTCGGCGAGCTTCGGCTTCCCCGGGCCCTCGCTACGGTAGAACGTGCCGTTGAGGGGCGCAAGCACCTGAGTGCCAGCAGGGACATCTGCCTTGCCATTCGCGGGAGCGGCCGAGCCAGAGGCTGCCGTCTGCGGAGATGCCGGTGCGGCGGACGCCGCAAGCGCCTCGGTGTCGGCCGGTATCGGATCGCGCTTCGCCGCCGGAGTGGCGCGCCACTTGAAATACCCAAGGGCGACTTCCGGGAACAGGCAGTACGAAAGGATGTCTTCCTCCGCCTTCACAAGCCCGGCCGGGATGTCCCGCGCCGCAGCGGCAAGGCCCGGCTTGAGGAGATCCGCCGGACGGCACGTGATCGGCTTGATGGAGCCACACAGTTTCTTCCTGAGCTTTGGCTCTATCGGGGCGGGAGTGCGCCCGTAGTATCCGGCGGCATAGCGCCTCGTCTCGTCCGTGACCATGCCGTAGCGCTTCCCGCCAAGCACGTTGAGGACGGCCTGCACACCGACAATCTGCGACGTGGGCGTGACGAGCGGCGGATAGCCCATGTCCGCACGGGTCTTGGGCAGTTCCTCAAGCACCTCCGGCAGACGGTCAAGCGCATTCTGCTGCGCGAGCTGGCTGCGGAGGTTGGAGATCATTCCGCCAGGGATGGCGTGTACGAGCACGCCGGCATCCACCGGCTCCACCTTCGCGCACGACGCCGGCTGCCTCTTGAGCTTGAGCTTCTTGAAGTAGTCGTTGATCTCGGTGAGCTTGGCGCGGTCGAGCCCGGTGTCGAACCCTTCGGACTCAAGTATCGTCATCACGGATTCCGTCGGCGGCTGGGACGAGAACGAACTCATCGTGGAGATTGCGCAATCCACGCACCCCGCACCCGCCTCGACTGCGGCCATGTACATCGCCGCCGCCATTCCGCTCGTCATGTGAGAGTGGACCTGCACCGGAATCTCAGGGAGGGCCTTTACGAGCGCACCCACAAGTTCGCGGGCGGCCCCTGGAGTGAGGATGCCGGCCATGTCCTTGATGCACATCGAATCAATGCCCATATCCGCCTGTGCCTTGGCGAGCTTCACGTAGTTCGCGACCGTGTGAACCGGCGACGTGGTGTAGGAGATCGTGCCCTGCGCATGCCCACCGTATTTCTTGACGGACGCAATTGCCTTCTCAAGGTTGCGAGGGTCGTTCAGCGCGTCAAACACCCTGAAGATGTCCATGCCGTTCTCGCATGCAAGCGCGACGAAGCGGTCAACGATGTCATCCGGATAATGCTTGTAGCCAAGGATGTTCTGGCCGCGAAGAAGCATCTGGAGAGGGGTCTTCGGACACGCCTTCTTGATCTGGCGAAGCCGCTCCCACGGATTCTCGCGGAGGAAGCGCATGCACACGTCGAAAGTCGCGCCGCCCCAGCATTCGAGCGAGTAGTACCCAGCGTCGTCGATCTTCGAGGCGATCTCCAATATGTCATCCGTACGCATGCGAGTAGCCCAAAGCGACTGGTGCGCGTCCCGCAGGGTCGTGTCCGTGATACGTATTCTCGTCTTTTTGTTTCCTGACATTGAAAGAACCTCTTCCGTATTGATTTTCTTGTCCGCGATTATACCATAAATGACGCGAGCGCATCAGTCGCTTTCGCTCTTCTTCGAGAAGAGCTCACGGATGGTCTCCACCACAAGTTTCGGCCTGCGGTACAGGTCGTAAAGGCCGCCAGTGTTTACGCCATACGAGCGATTCCGCAGTCCCTTGGTGCGCGTATACGTCTTTGCGTCCGTGAACTGCCATATGGCGATGCCGGCAATATCCTTCTTCGCGAACATCTCCTCCAGCATGATGCGCTCATACTCATCCTGGAAATCCTCGGTATACTGCGCCTTGCCGCGAGGATCCCGCACCCCGTAGTCGGCCTTTACGCCCGTTTCGCTAACGATGATCGGCCTGTTGTCCCTGTATTTGTCACGATAGTACCTAACGACGTCATCATGGCATTTCCTGATGTTGTCGCGCATGTTCTCCGCCGTGCCCGTATCCATCTCATAGCCATACCAGCACGGGTAGGTGTTGTACGAGATGATGTCGGTATTGGCGTGCGAAATGTCGTTCTTGTTGCGGTGGCTCGCGAACGTGACGAGATGTCCCGTATCCTCGGCACGTATCACCTCTATGAGACGGTCAACGAGCGATTTGCATGCGGGGAGGTTGGAGTCTGGCTCGTTCAGGAACGCGCTTATGATTATGCACGGGTGGTTGATCGAGTTGCGTACCATCATTCGCGTCTCTTCCTCCTGAAGGGCGCGGAACTCCGGATCTTCAAGCTGCTTCGCCGTGTTGCCCCAGCCAAGCGATTCCTCCCACACCAGAACCCCCATCTCGTCGCAAAGGTCGAGGAACGCCTCGCACTGCGCATAGTGGCTGCCCCTTATGAAGTTGCCGCCGAGATCCTTGAGGTTGCGGATATCCTCGTACATCAGCTGCACAGGCGTCGTCGCGCCAAACTCGTAGTGCGCCTCATGTCGGTTCACGCCCTTGAGGTACACGGGCTTGCCATTCAGGGTGATGCGCCCATTGGCAGTTACGACCTGCCGTATGCCGAAGCGCGTGACGATCGGCCTTACACCCTCATGACCGGGAGGCACTACGGTCACGGTATGGAGATTCGGCGAGGTGTGGCTCCACAGCCTGAAGTTCGGCACCTTCACCTGTGCCCGCCCGCCACGGAACTCGACCTTCACGGGATCGGCCCCGTCAAAGGAAACGTCCCCAACAAAGGTAGACGATGGAGACGGCCCCTCGAACATGGCCTCAAGCTCCACAAGGCCCGTGCGGTAGTCCCGTGTGCGCACTACGACTCGACTCAATTCCGTGGGCAGACGCTGCACATCCAGCCTTACGCCATGGTGGAAGCCTCCGAACGGATAGAAGTCGTAGAAGTTCCAGAACAGCTTCAGCTTCGAGTTGTCCACTATCGAATCGAGGGCGCATTCTATTGTGTGCCGACCGGCCTTGAGGCTTCCCACCTCGAACCTGAGCTTGCTCCACGGAAGCTTGCTGAAGCCGATCTCCCTGCCGTCAATCCAATAGCGAGACCTCAATCCAGCCCCATCTATCACGAGGAACGCATTGACGACATCCGCCTCAAGCTCGAACGTCCTGCGGTAGCACCCCGTTCCACGCTGGTTGTACCAGTGCGACATCGCGTCCCAGCAGCCCGGCACCACCATCTTGTCTGTAGCCGCGAACGCCGGCATCTGCACGTCCTCAAGCGACTTGCCCCTTTCTAGGCGGAAATCCCACAGCCCGTTGAGGTCGATGGACTCCATCGCCTGAAGCGCCACGGCGGCAAAGGCGACTACCGAACAAAATGCAACCTTTCTCATTTCACTCAACTCCCGTCAATGGATTTTCCTGACATGCCACGCAAGACCGCGTCATATATGCTCTTCTGTGCCGCGAAAGTGGACGTTAAGCTCATGCAGCGGAGCGAGCAGACGCCCAAGGGGCTGCCCCGCCGTAAGTTTCGCGAAGGCATTCACGTCCTTGGGGAAGCATTTCCCGCCATATCCGCACTTGCCGTCCGGACCGGGCACATACGTATGAGTGTCGTTGATGTAGCCGGAGAGCAGACAGCCGTTGTGGACATTCGCCCAATCGGCCCCCATCTTCTCGCAATACTCCTTCACCGCATTGAAGTACGTCACCTTGTACGCCCCGAACACATTGTGCGAGTACTTCGTGATCTCCGCCTCAAGCGGCGTCATCGTGGTGAAGTTCTTTCCCTTGAATATGCGCGAAAGCAGCTCGACAGCGCCCGTGAACACCATGGTCTGGCGCCTGAAGTCCTCGATGTGGGTACGTTCCGTAAGGAACTCCGGCATGTAGCACACCTGATGCCCGGTCTCCCTCGACAGCATGTCGCTCGTTCCTGGCAGGATCGTGGTACGCACGAACACTGGGACTTTCGGCAGTCCCATGATGAGCTGCCTCATAAGCGTGAGATCCTGCGTACCGTCATCCTCGGTTGGAACATGAATCTGGAGAAATGCAACATCAATGCCGGAAAGGTCGTCGTTCATACCCTTGGGAGGGTCACTCACAAAGACCTCTACGTCCGGGTTGTTCTCGTCCAGCCACACCTTTAGTGCGCTTCCCACGAAGCCGCAACCGACAATCCCTACCTTTATCTTGGGGCCATTCGCCATATCTGCACTCCTTCTTTCAAACTGACATTCCCAATCCTTCTCGCCTTCAGCCTCTCACCTGCGGAAATCGCGCACGGCATTCGTGGCGACATTCAGCAGAACATCAATCTTTGAATCTATGCGGTCGATCTTCTCGGAAAGCGCAGAGGACTCGTGATCGATCTTCTCCTGAAGCATCGAGTTCGAGACGGCATCCGATGTGCCGCCTGACATCCTGCCGCCGACGAAGACCCCAGCCACAAATATCGCGACCGCAATCAGCACCGCAACAATCGCCAGCCTCATCGTGCAAGCCCTCCATCATCGGCAATGCATTCGCCTCGCGGAATGAACACTGTATTCACCCGGAGCTTCCGGCCCATCGCCTTCGCCAACGCCCTCACGCCAAACGTCTCCGTCTCGTAATGCCCCGCGCACACCATCTTCATGCCGCAGTTCTCGGCGGCAACCACATCGCCCCACGACGCCTCGCCCGTGATGTACAGGCCACATCCGAGATTCTTGGCCTCCTCCGCGAATTCGCCCGCGCCGCCGCTACATACCCCTACCTTCACGTCCTGCGGATTGTACCCGGTAACGCCGATCACATTGC
>CAVJWR010000113.1:3241-9685 GCA_963653155.1 Limosilactobacillus gorillae | reverse complement strand
CGCCGGAGACGCGCATCGGCGGCCTCACGACCGGCGGACTCGGCTATACCGACATCGGCGACAAGCGTGCCTTCGGCGGTCTCGCCCTTCGCTTCTACCGCGATGTCGCCGCCCATTACGGCAGCAAGGATGATTCGATGTGGACGTTCGAGCCGTCTGCGGCTCTGGCGATTCTCGAACGCTGGGAGAAGGAGAATGGGCTGGAGATCGTGCGCGGTGAATATCTGGACCGTTCACCCGGCGGCGTGACGGTCGCGGACGGGCGCATCGTGTCTTTTAGGACGCTTTCGGGACGCACCTTTCGCGGCAAGGCGTTCGTGGATGCGACCTACGAGGGCGACCTGATGGCGGCGGCTGGCGTGAGCTATGCCGTCGGACGAGAGCCGAATGCCGAGTACGGCGAGACGCTGGACGGTGTGCAGTCCGCACAGGCCAAGTACCACCAGTTCCGGGAGGGCGTCGATCCCTACGTCGTAAAGGGCGATCCGTCGTCGGGTCTCCTACCCGGCATTGAGGCCGGCAAAGTCGAGCCGGACGGGACGGGCGACCGGCGCGTTCAGGCGTATTGCTTCCGCATGTGCCTGACGGACGATCCGGCGAACCGCATCCCGTTCAGGAAGCCGGAGGGCTATGACGAGCGCATGTACGAGCTTCTGTTCCGCAATTTCGAGTGCGGCGCGGACGCGGAGCCTCTGCCGTGGATCAATTCGCGCATGCCGAACCGCAAGACGGACACCAACAACCGGGGTGCATTCTCGACGGATTTCATCGGGCAGAACTGGAATTGGCCCGAAGGAGGCTATGCCGAGCGCGAACAGATTCTCCTTGCGCATCTTCGCTATCAGCAGGGCCTCATGTGGACGCTCGCCAACCATCCGCGCGTTCCTGAAAAAGTGCGTCAGGAAGTCTCCCGTTGGGGCACCTGCAAGGACGAGTTCCTGGACGGCTTTGGCGATGGTTGGCAACGGCAGCTTTATGTCCGCGAGGCGCGTCGAATGAGGGGCGAGTACGTGATGACCGAGGCAAACTGCCGCCGCACGGTCGAGTCGGCACGTCCCATCGCGATGGCCGCCTACACCATGGACTCGCACCACGTGCGGCGGGTCATCGACGCGCAGGGGTTCGTCAAGAACGAGGGAGACGTGGAGGTCAGGGGCGGAAAGGGCCCCTATGGCATCGACTATGGGGCGATCGTCCCGAAGCGTGGGGAATGCCGGAACCTGTACGTGCCGGTCTGCCTCTCGGCCACGCACATCGCCTTTGGGTCGATTCGCATGGAACCCGTGTTCTTCGCGCTCGGACAGGCCGCAGGGACGGCCGCCGCGCAGACCATCGCCGCAGGTTGCAACGTACAGGATCTCCCCTATGCGCCTTTGGCCGCGCAGCTGGTCCGGGATGGTCAAATCATCCGCCTCGACGAGCCTCGGTGAGCCTATGATGATTACGTTTCTGTTGGCGGCTCTGCCGCTTGTGCCGCAGCCGCAGTCAGTGTCCGTCTCGGCGGGGGCGCGTCCCGTGGCGGACGCGGAGATCGTGCGTGTCGTCGCGTCCTACGAGTCGGACGCGACAATTCCGGCGGAAGGGTACCGGCTTACGGTCGGCGATTCGGGCATCCGCGTCGTGGCATCGTCGCCGGCTGGCGCGTTCTACGCGGGCGAGACCCTGCGTCAGCTGCGCGGCACGGATGGCCTTGTGCCGCATGTCGCCATCTCCGACGCGCCGAGGTTCCCGTGGCGCGGCGTGATGCTCGATGAGGCGCGGCATTTCTTCGGCAAGGAGACCGTGCTGAGGCTTTTGGAGACGATGGCGTCGTTCAAGCTCAACGTCCTGCACTGGCACCTCACGGACGACCAGGGCTGGCGTCTGCCCGTGCCAGAGTATCCCGAATTGACGCGCACCGCCCGTCCCGTCGAGAACCGCACGAACTTCCGTGACCTCGGCACGGGGATTGTGCCGCCCGCCGCCTACACGCGCGAGGACATCCGCGAGATTGTCCGCCGCGCGACGGAACTGCACATACGCATTGTCCCTGAGGTTGACATGCCGGGACATTCGGCGGCCGTCCTCTCGGTCGAGCACCGGCTCGGCTGCTTTCCGCCGCAGGAGTTCGCGGGCGGCGGCCCGGCGGACAAGGTGCGTAACGTCCTCTGCCCCGGACGCGACGACGTCCTCAGGTTCTGCGAGGACGTGCTGGACGCGGTCTGCGACCTTTTCCCCGGCCCCGTTGTCCACGTGGGCGGCGACGAGTGCGACCGCGCGAACTGGAAGCGCTGTGCGAAGTGTCAGGCGCGGATGCGCGAACACGGCCTCAAGGATGTCGCCGAACTCCAGTCGTGGTTCACGGGCCGCCTCTGCCAGTATCTCGCCAAGAAGGGGTGGCGGCTCCTCGGTTGGGACGAGATCGCGGAGGGCGGCTTGCCCGTCTCGGCGATGGTCATGAGCTGGCGCGGCACGTCAACGGGCGTTCTCGCCGCGAAAGGCGGACACGATGTCGTGATGACGCCGAACGAGTACTGCTACTTCGACTACGGGCAGTGCCTTGCGGACGATCCCATGCCATATCCCTTCAACTGGGCGGTGCCGCTGCCGCTCGCCAAGGTCTACTCCTTCGACCCTCTGCGCGGAATCCCCGCCGAACAGACGCGGCACGTCCTCGGTGCCCAATGCAACAACTGGACGGAGATGACGTGTATGCCCTCCGAGCTCGAATGGAAGCTTTGGCCCCGTGCTGCGGCCCTCGCGGAAGTCCTTTGGTCGTATCCTGCGACACGCGACTTCACCGGCTTCTCCAGCCGAATGGAGGTCCGTCGTGAGGCCCTTCGTGCACAGGGCGTCAATTCCGCGCCAGTCGTTCTGTCGGCGAAGCCGCTCCCGCACGGCACACTGACGCGGACGGACGACCGTATCGACTACATTTGCGGCGCGACTCGTGCCCGCGTGGCGATTGAGAACGGCAACCTCGTCTTCATGGTGAACGGGAAGAAGGTGCGTGACTTCAAGGACGATGGCCGCTTCGTTGAGCTGGAGGTAATCGAACATGCGCCGGGCGCGTACTTCGTGACGGCGCGGCGCGAGGCGAGCGAGATTGTCGCGACGTTCCGCTTTGAGGGCGAAAAGGTTCTCGCGAAGGAGCGTTGGGACTGGGCAGGGCCGGACATGAAGCCGCTGGACGTTCAGGCCCAGATCGACGAGGTGGTGGCGAAGGGCGGCGGCGAGGCGCTCGTCCCGGCGGGACAGTGGCTGGTGAAGCCGTTCGTGCTGAAGAGCAATGTCACGCTGCGTCTTGACGACAGGGCCGAGATACACGCGAGCGAAGACCCTGCGGACTACTCCGACAGGCCGGGGCGGCGGTGTTTCGTCTACGCGGAGGGCGCGACGAATGTCGCGATCGTCGGGCGCGGACTGTTCAATGGGCATGGTTACCGCTTCCGTCAATTGACCGCGTTGCCGGGCGAGAGCCAGCCACAGGCCCTGCCGGTACTGATGCGCCTTTCGCGTTGCCGGGACGTGCGGCTGGAGGGCTTCACGCTCGTCAATGGCGGGGCGTGGAGTTGTCACCTCCGAAATTGTGATGGCGTCCGTGTGCGGGGGCTCAGGATCCTCAGCCACGTCAACAACACGAACGACGGCCTCGACATCGAGTCGTCGAACGTCACGGTCGAGGACTGCGACATCGATACAGGGGACGATGCGCTGTGCTTCAAGACGGAGAGCGACCCGTCGTTCCCGGTCACGAACGTTGTCGTGAGGAATTGCCGTCTCGCGAGCTGCTGCAATGCGATCAAGTTTGGCACGGGCACATACGGCGCGATGCGCGGCATCCGCATAGAGGACTGCCGCTTGGAGCGTGCGCGGGGGAGCTACGGGTTCGAGTGGCATCGGCTCAACCCGGGAGTCACGAACCGCGTCTCGGGCATCGCGGGCGTCGCCGTGGAGGTTGTGGACGGCGGAACGTTGGAGGATGTCGTCCTGCGCGACCTGACGCTAGAAGGCTATGGCACGCCGTTCTTCGTGCGCGAGCAGCGGCGGCACGATCCGCCGCCTGGACGCGAGACGTACTTGCGGAACGTCCTCATCGAAAACGTGACGGGTATCGCGGATGGCCGAATCGCCTCGTCCGTGACGGGCGTGCCGGGGCGGCGTCCGCGCGGCATCACGTTCCGCAACATTGACCTGACGTTGCCGGGCGGAGGAACGGAGGAAGACGCGCGGCGCTCTGTTCCGGAACTGGAGACGGCCTACCCGGACGCGCACATGTTCGGACACAAGGCATTGCCGGCCTATGGTTTCTATATCCGCCACGCGGACGACGTGACGCTCGACAACGTGCGACTGCGCCTCGCCGCGCCGGACGCACGCGAGCCGATCGTCACCGACGACTGTACAGGCATCTCCCGCACTGGCGTCGTGATCTGCGAGTGAGCAAGGCTTACGGTTGTTCCTCACAAAAGTCAATCGAGTTATGTGATTAAAATCACGAAAGTCGATTGACTTTTGTGATATCCGTTTGCTATAATGACTTCCAAATTTGAGGATAAATTATGCAAAGAGATATTCTGAAACGCATTTTTGACTGGAATAAGAGCCTAAGGCGAAAGCCGCTTGTGCTCATGGGTGCTCGGCAGGTCGGGAAGACCTGGCTGATGAATGCGTTTGCGCAGGAGGCCTATCCGGGCGACACGGTGTACGTGAACCTCATGAAGATGAAGGCTCTGCGCAACAGCCTTGAGACGTGCGATCTCTCCCCGTCTGCACTTCTCGAACGGATTCGCGTGGCGTTGGATGCGGACATCACGCCGGGCAAGACGCTACTTGTGTTGGATGAGATCCAAGAGTCTTCGGCCCTGTTGACGGGGCTCAAGTTCTTCAACGAAGATTTGCCGGATCTCGCTGTCATTGCGGCAGGGTCTCTTTTGGGACTCGCCGTTGGGCGGGCGAAGGATCGTGTCGCGACAGATGGGAATCCCAACGAGGGACGTGGATCGTTCCCTGTCGGCAAGGTGAACTTCCTTGACGTCTTCCCGATGAGCTTCTCGGAGTTCGTCCGAGCGGTCGGCAAAAGGCGGCTGGCGGATCTTCTAGACGTCGGCGACCCGGGGCAGGTCGAGCCGTATGAGGTGGAGTTGACGGACTTGCTGAAGCGCTATCTTGTGGTCGGGGGTATGCCGGAGGCGATTAACGTCTACGTCGAGACGGATGATTTCCGCACTGTCCGCGAAACGCAGGATGAGATACTTTCCGCCTATGACGCCGATTTCGTGAAGCATGCACCGTCCGCGCTGTTGCCGAAGATTCGGCTGCTGTGGCATTCCATACCGTCGCAGCTGGCCAAGGAGAACAAGAAGTTCATCTATACGGCGCTGAAGGCTGGCGCACGTGCGCGCGAGTACGAAGCCGCGCTGCAATGGCTGGACGATGCCGGGATGGTCAATCAGGTGTTCAGGGTCGGCACACCGCGTTTGCCGTTGCTCTCGTATTGGGATTTCTCGGCGTTCAAGCTCTATGCCCATGATGTCGGACTTCTCGGCGCGATGAGCGACTTGCCGCCCTCGGCGCTTTTGGAAGGGGATGCCCTGTTCACGAACTTCAAGGGCACTTTGACCGAACAGTATGTCCTGCAGGAGCTACTGGTCGCAGGCTTCAGGCCGTGCTATTGGACGAACGATGCGGGCAATGCCGAGGTCGAGTTCGTCGTTCAGGGCGCGAATGGGGTCTATCCCGTCGAGGCCAAGGCGGGCATCAACATTCAGGCGAAAAGCCTCAAGGTATATCGCAGGCTTTTCAGTCCGCCTTTTGCCTTGCGGACATCGCTTGCGGCTGCTCATGACGGAGACGAGGTCAAGGACATTCCGCTGTTCGTCTTCGGCCCGGCCGTTCGGCGGCTGAAATGAAAATATGCGCCTTTGGCCGCACAGCTGGTTCGGGATGGTCAGATCATCCGCCTCGACGAGCCTCGGTGAGACGAATAAACATCCTCTATCCCATGTCGTACCCTTGGCAAACTGCAACAGTCGTAGCGGTTGCCTGGAAAAGCCTCGGTTTGCCTACCCTACAATTGTAGGGGTGGTGGCTGTGTAAGGCTTATGCTATACTTTAGGCAAATTTAAAGAGTATGTTGTAGGTGATGAGTTTTTCAAATAGGCGCTAACAATCAGGTCAGAGTAAGGAACGAGTCCATGAAGAAAAAAAAATCACCCAATGGAACGCATGTGCGGGAAATCCGTGTGTGCGGTTTGACACAAGGGTAAAGCGGACTGCCGCCATTCTTGCCCTTGGCATGGCGGTGTTCGCGATGTCCGGTTCCGGATTTTCGGCAGGGCTTTCGGGCTACACATTCGTTCTTCCCTCGGCAGACGTCTCTGCGACGGATGCCTTTGTTGTCGAAGATGTCAATGGGCTTTTGGCCCGATCCCTTGGCAGTCGTCTTCATGTGGTGTCTGCGGA
>CAVJWR010000113.1:0-3231 GCA_963653155.1 Limosilactobacillus gorillae | reverse complement strand
TCATTAGGGATGGCGACATTTGGCTCTTTGGACGTGGGGCGAACGGAGTGCGCTACGCGGCCTATGATTTTCTGTTGGCAGATCTCGGCTATCGCTTCTTCGACGCGCGAGGCGGCGTTGGCGTGCCAGACCTTTCGTCAGTCGTGTTGGAAGATAAGGAGCGGATCGTGCGCTTCTCGTTTCCGGGCCGGGAACACCGTCTCTTTTGCCGCCGGGGAAAGGATAGTGCGCTGTTCTACTTCAGGACGGGTCTGAATGCCCGCATGGAATCCAGTTTCGCAGATGCCGATCTCCCAAAGGGCGTCGCGGTTGACGAGTTCATATTGCCCGAGCCGTATGCACATGGGCTTGTGCAATATTTCCCCAAAAACCGGATGGCGGCACGCCTCGCATGGACGAAGCCGTTTGCCCGTGATTACGACAAGGAGATGCCGGAATGCTTCGCCCTCGGAAATGACGGGAAGCGCAATCCCGATCACCAGCCATGCCTGAGCAATTCGGAGGTGCGCCGCGTAATCAGGAGAAACTATTTCAACATGATTGCCAGGCAGGATCGTCCGGCCTACCTTGACCTGTCTGCCGGTGACACGCCTGGTCGCTTCTGCTGGTGCGAGCCGTGCCGGGCGTTGGAGGATAAGTATGGCACCCCAGGCGGACCGCTTCTGGATCTGTTGCTGTCGTTTTCTCCAGAGGTCGCGGCACGGTATCCGGACCAGAAGATGCTCATGCTTGCCTACCGAAAGAGGCAGACAGAATTCCCGCCCAAGACACTGGCTCGTCTGCCGGACAATCTGGTGCCGAACTTCGCGCCGATCGACGATAACTTCTCGAAAAGCTGGCTGCATCCGGAGAACACCAATACGTTGCGGAATCTGCGCGAGTGGGGACGTCTCAGCAAGGAAATGATTGTCTGGTACTACCCTAATCCATACGGGGAACCGGTTACGCCGCCACTTGGCAATGTCCGCCGCCTCGCAACCGATATGCGGCTCATGAAGGAGGCGGGGAATGTCTCTCTCTTCTTTGAACACAATGTCGGTGTCCGCGAAATGACCGGCTTCACGGAACTTCAGACGTACCTGATCGCCCGGCTGTCGCGGGATATCACACTTGACGCATTGGCGCTGATCGATGAGTTCCTGTCGTTTGAATATGGCGTTGCGGCGGCGGACGTGAGGGCCTACCTCGACGAACTCGAAGGGCTGACTGAAGGTTGCGCAAAGTTCTTCCGCTGGGATGCCGGACTGCGCGAATACGATTTCCTGACTCCTGAACGTCTGGTAAGATGGTCGGAGTCATTCGACAAGATGGAGAAGGCGCTTGTTCAGGATCGGGTTCGTTTGAGGAATGTGCGGCGGCTTCGCCTTGGGCTTGACATCGCAAAGGCGAAGAAGATGGGTGATGTCTCTGTCCTTCCGCGCATACGTGTTGTCCTTGGCGAGATAACAGACGATTGTTTTGGCGAGAAATTTCGCGGGTTTGCGAGTGCGTTCGTACAGAAACTTGAGCGACAGCTTCGTCCCATAGAGTTCATGTTCGGACCGAACGCCAGACCGTTGCCGAAGGAGTTGTTCGGGCACATTCCTGAAGAATGCGTCACCGTAATGCTTCCCATTGCGAGCTTTGGTGGCATGGTGGACGATCCTGATGCGGCCTACAAGGTCGCCGCAATGCTTGACTCTACGAAGAACGCGATTGCGGAGAAGGCTGTAAGGCTTCCGTTCAAGGCTTCCATCACGACCTATATACCGAAAGGTTCGTCAAAAGCCATTGAAGGCTCCGGCGTGACGAGGGAAAGCCTCGGGCCGCGTGACGCGTACAAGTTCTATCTGATGGGGCGGACTACGCTCACGCAAGACCTGATGGTCACTCTCGGATGCTGGGGGATTCGCTCGCGTGACATCAGTGACGCCTACAAGTATGGTGCTTTCAACAAGGCACGCATCTACGCGTCGCTCAAATTCCAGGGGCCGGCGTTCTACCCGGATGACACGCGCACGAATAAGGTCTTCTGTGACCGTATTGTCGTCGTTCGCGACTATGAAGGGGATCTTCCCTGTCCATGAAAACGGCATTGGCGGGAAAATAGTCGTAATCATCACAGCAATGAACCTGTAAAGGCAAAGAAAGGAAGTCAAGTCATGAAGCATTCGTTGATTGTGGTCGCAGTGATCGGTTGCGCTACTGCATCGTTCGCGAAAACCTGCACATGGGTCGGTGGGTCTGGCAACTGGAGCGAATCGACGAACTGGGATTCCCAAGCGATACCGGAACCAGGCGATACGGTCATCTTGAATTCGTCGGGCTCGACGTCGGCGGCAATCGTCAATGACCTCGGCGCTATCTCGCTGGAATTGCTTGAATTCACGGGGGCTGGCTTGACCCTGACGTCTGAAGCCGCGTTGACGCTGATCGGCCAGAATGGAGAGGTAATGCGGAATTCGGCGACCGCTGATGTGACGATAGCCGTGCCAATCGTGCTTAATGGCGGCCTTACGAATCTGGTTTCGCTTTCCGGCACGGCGAAGACATTGACGTTTGCAAGCCAAATTTCAGGATCAGGCGCGATTTGGTTTTCGGGAAGTTCGAGTTCGGACAATATTGTCAAGTTGCAGGCGCCCAATTCGTATGAGGGCGGCACGCGGTATTCCAAATGCTCGGTTCTTGCGCAATCGCCTACGGCTTTTGGCGCGACGAAGACGTGCGTCTGGCATAGCGCGGGCGATGGCAACCTGAGGCTTGGCGAACCGGGAGACTGGGACTATGATTTCATGATCGGCAGCAGTACGAAACAGCAGATGTGGTTCGATAAGGCTGGCACGTACAATGTAAACGGACGAATCGTCGGATCTGCCGCAAGCGGCATCTTCCGTCCCTACACAGTCAGCGGCGTGACCGTGAATTTCAATGGGGCGATCGAGCTTCCCGGCTATGATCTCTATCAGCACCCGCATTCGAATTCCGAACTTCATTTCAAGAAGCCAATTCGCGTGACGCGCATTCGAAACGGCTCGATGTTCAGTTATCGCGGCGGGTACGCGCATCTCGATGCGCCGGGAAACGACTATGACGAGCTGTGGCTGGGCCTCTCGTCAAACGTCAAGTGCGGCGCACCCTTTGCGCTTGATGGCAATGTGTCCGTGTTGTGGAAGGAATATCTCTCGAATGGAAGCGGCTACCTTGATTTGTGTGGCAATGATCAAGTCGCCTTGGCCTTGGACACTGGTACCT
>CAVJWR010000112.1:5697-9719 GCA_963653155.1 Limosilactobacillus gorillae | reverse complement strand
TTGCGCACATTTGATGATGGCGGCGATATTGAAAAGAGCCTCGCCGCCGATATCAAAGATCAGTGTCTGTGAATCGTTTCACAAACGGCATGAGTATATCACATTTGAAGAAAGAAAGCAGTTGTGATTTACGATTTTTCGAGTTGTGATTTAGTGGGTAGTTGGTAGAGGGTAGTGGATAGTTGGTAGGCGAACGGCAAACGTAAATCGAAAACTCCCACTACCATCTACCCACTACCCACTATCAACTATCAACTACCATCTACCAACTAAACCACACCTACACCACCGCGCGTACCCTATCTATCTGGCGCACTCCCAGAAGCGTCATCACAAGGCGATCAACGCCAAGCGCGACGCCGGCCGCAGATCCGATGTTGCCGAGTTCCGACAGGAAATCCTCGTCCAAGGGATAGTTGGACTCACCAAGCCTTTTTCGTTCATCTCTTGCCGCGATGAAACGCCGCTTCTGTTCATCTGGATCGCACAGTTCCGAGAAGCAGTTGGCAAGCTCCATGCCGTCAACGTAGAACTCCCAGCGTTCCGCGACATCCCCGCGCAACCGCGCAAGACTCGCCGCCTGTGGCGGATAGTCCATCAGGAATACTGCGCCCTCACGCTTCAGCGCAGGCTCTATCTCCGCAGCCATGTCAAGATCGAAGCGATCCTGATCCCACTCCGTCCACGGATCCCATCCAGCCCACATGAGGTACGCATCGCGCACCTTGATACGCTTGAACGAACATTCGGACGCATCGCCGCCCACGACAGCCGTCAGCCGCCTGAATAGCGATTCGCAGTCCTCAAGTATCGCAAGGTAATCGGCGCGTCTGCGGTACCATTCGATCATGGTGAACTCAGGACTATGCCGCGTTCCCCGCTCGCCCTCGCGGAAACATGGCCCGATCTGGTATATCCGATCCATTCCTGCGGCAAGAAGCTTCTTCATCTGAAGTTCCGGGGATGCGCGCAGATACGATACGGAATTGCCGCCTTCCTGAGAAACCACCGCTGGACAGTCTATGTGCGGCTCTGGGGCTGGCGCCGCAATCCGCACTGGAGTGTCTACCTCGACAAACTCCAACCCATCGAAGAACGCCCGCATCGTGGACACGATCGTGGCGCGACGCTTCAGGCACTCAACCTCAAACTCACCGTACATGCGACATCTCACGAATAGCGCACAAGATGTCGTTCGAGAATCTTTGCGAGCCTCGTCTCAAGCCAAGGCTTCACTTTCCAATAATCGCGCAGATTCAGATACTCCGTAACAACGCCAGATTGGCCCGGCTTAACGCCATATTCGCATTTCAGAAGTATATTGCGGGCAGTGGCATCCGGCGACACGAACTCGACAACCTGCGCACGGAAGCCCAATATGCGCATTATCATGGCGCGGAACGAATCGGTAAGGATGTCGCAAAGCCGTTCGCGAAGAATGTTCTGACGAAGCAGCCCTGCGAAATCGGAGTGGGCGGCATTTGCGCCAATCGTCTTCTGCAGCTCATGCTGGCAACACGGCGCACTCAATACGTAACGGGCCTTCCATTCGACTCCACGCGCCATAGCCTCGTCTGTAGCGGTATCACACGCATGGAGGGATACCACGAGATCCACATGATCCAGTTCGCCTGGCATGGCCGCGCCATCCGGCAACGCCGTTAGGTCGCTTTTTATGAACTCCACCGCGTTTGAGACGTCAAGGCGTTCGGCCATTGCTTTCGCGGCTTCAATGACATCTGCCCTTCTGTCTATCCCGACAACGCGCACGTTCCCGAAGCCTCGCGCAAGCGTGAGGTAGAACCACAGCGAAATCGTCAGGTATGCTTTCCCGCAACCGCAGTCCACAACAGTGAATGCCTTGCCGGGCTCTTCAACGACCGTCTCGCCGACTATGCGTAGGAACTCGTTGACCTGATCGTACTTCCCGCGCATCGAAGCCCTTATGCGGCCTTCTCCGTCTGCAATGCCTATCGCCCTCAGCAGCGCAACGGAGTCGAAGGACGTAAGAGGCTGTTTCTTTACGCGGTCATGCGGCTTTACCGTAGCGTCACGGTTCATCTTCGCCGACCGCGAGACGAGGGCGTGTCCCTTGCGCGTCACCCGCACATGCAGATCCCCATCGGCGGTGATGAGATGCAGGTCGCGGGCACCTTTCTGCGAAATGATCTCCTCAAGACCATCAGATGCGCCCTTGGCATCAAAGTTCTTCACCCTTACCTGCCCCTCGTCGGTCATTTCGGCCTGAAACTTCCTCATGCCGCCGATTTCGACGGGCCTCATCGCAATCTTGAAGAACTTTCCGTTGCGCCTTACCGTCTGCACTATCTTGATGAATCCGTCACCCATCACGCGG
Source organism: Limosilactobacillus gorillae (assembly GCA_963653155.1). GTDB lineage: Bacteria > Verrucomicrobiota > Kiritimatiellia > RFP12 > UBA1067 > UBA1731. The sequence continues at coordinate 7,363 of CAVJWR010000112.1, read as the reverse complement.
GTGCGGATCTCGTCCTGCAGTTCCTTTTCGAGTTCAAAACGTTCCATCTATACCTTGCCTCAGATGCGGAACATCTTCTCGTAGCGCGGCATGGGCGCAAGTATCCCGCCCGATTTCGCGTAGTAGTCGGAATCGCACTCGAATACGCCACGCTCAGTGCGTGTCCAGTGCGCGTTCGGATATGCCAAGTCCTTGCGCATGGTCTCCCAGTTGCGGAAGTTCTGGTGCCCGTTCGTCTCGACAAGTCCGAGATCGCCAATTCCGGGGAACGCCGGCAGACGTGCCGCAACCGACTTGTTCCACTCGACGAGGACCGGAGCAACCGTAAGGTCTGCACAGAAGCAGGGAATGCCCCTGTCGCACGCGGCCTGCGCTATCTTCATCGACATCGACATCGTCTTCGCTATCGGCTTCAGAGCCATTGCCCTGTATCCCATATCGATCCGCTCAAGCGCATCCTTTACGGTATGCGCAGACTCGTCGGCGGCAAGACGCAACGGGATGTCGTTCACGTCAATATCCGCATACTCGTCGAACGGTTCCTCAATTATCGCGACCTGCTCGTACGCGCCAATCTTCTTCAGGTGATCCACGAACCTGAGAAGAGTCTCCTTTTTCGCGTAGCGCCCATTGGCGTCGAAATAGTACGGGAGCTTGCCCGTCTTCGTGTACGGCGTACGGCAGTCCTTCAGGACGGCGTGTATCTGCGATACGCGGGCCATGTCCTTTGCAAGCATCTCATCCTGCGTACCGGGCTGGCCGATCTTGATCTTCATGAAGAAATATCCGGAATCCACGGCGGACTTGATCTCGGCTGGCGGCACCTTGTACGAGAACAGTGGAATGGAGGCACATTTCGAATGGTGGGCAGACAGTGCGGGCCTGTACGCATCCGGAATCATCTCGTCAAAGGACGTAAGGCCATTTTCGCGGGCAAACAGCACCCATATGGCGTTGTCCACGGAAACGAGCGCGTTGAGCGCAAACGTCGCCCGCAGTTTCGGGTTAGACGTTATGCGCTTGCCGTATTCCCACACCTGTGGCCACAGCCAATCGTTGAGTTCCACCGGCGAAACGAACGAACGTCCCTCAAGCAGCTTCAATGCATGCTGGGTCATCGCGAACATCATCGCGTTGCCGCCCGCCTCGGAGTTGGACGAAAACACGCTCGCATCGCTCCACAGGCAACTCTGCGTTCCAAGGCCGATGCCGAACTTGCCGGAGGACGACCTTACGCACGACGCCACGATCCACTCTTCGGTGAGATATCCGCCCTTAAAGCCAAACGGACGCACCATCGGCTCGCGCTCGAAAAGGCAATCCGTCGTGGAGATCGTGATTGTCTTGAACGAACAGCCGCCTGCCGCTCCCGCAGAACGTCCCGGCGACGAAACGCATCCGGCACCGGCCGCCATTGCGGCCATGGCCCCCATCGCCACGAAATCCCTGCGGCTGTAGCCGCCATTCCCCGTCCCGCGACAAGCGGAATCATGTAATATGTTTTCCATGCCCGTCACTCCCGTAATCATCCTATAATCGATGCGTGATAGCTCTGCAGGGAGCGGACCTCCCCTTTGCCCTCGCGGGCGGCCTTGATGCCTTCCGACGCAGCAAGCGCGGCGGCAATCGTTGTGAGGTACGGGATGCGGTACTTGATTGCCGCCCG
>CAVJWR010000112.1:0-5680 GCA_963653155.1 Limosilactobacillus gorillae | reverse complement strand
CATCGGGACGGCCCTGGCCGATCTTCGCGACCACATTCGCCGGAACGCCCTTCTCCCGCAGGAAATTGACGGTTCCCTCCGTGCCCACGATCTCGAATCCGAGATCAGCGAAATTCTTAGCCGCCACGGCGGCATCGTCCGGCTTCTCGGAGAGAGACACCAGCAGCTTGCCGGAAAGGATCGGCAGAGGGGCGCCAGCCGCCTCCTGCGACTTGTAGTAGGCAAGGCCAAACGTCTCTGCGAGACCGAGCACTTCGCCGGTTGAACGCATTTCCGGGCCAAGCACGGGATCCACCTCCGGGAACTTCTCGAAGGGCAATACCGCCTCCTTCACGCCGTAGTACGGGATCGTCTTGTGCCTGTCCAGTCCGAGGGATCCCACGGACTCGCCGAGCATAAGCCTTGTGGCGATTCGGGCCATCTGCGTACCAGCCACCTTCGACACGAGCGGCACGGTGCGCGATGCGCGCGGATTCGCCTCGATGACATACACCTTGTCGTCCTCTATCGCGAACTGCATGTTCATGAGGCCGACAACCTTCAGTTCGCTTGCGATGCGCCGCGTGTAGTCGAGGATCGTAGCCTTGTTCTTCTCGCTGATCGCCACAGGCGGAAGCACACATGCCGAATCTCCCGAATGCACACCGGCAAGCTCAACGTGCTGCATGATCGCCGGGATGAAGATATCCTTGCCGTCAGAAAGCGCGTCCGCCTCGCATTCAAGGGCATGGTGCAGGAAGCGGTCGAGGTAGAGCGGACGGTCTGGCGTCACGCCGACGGCCTTTGCGATGTACTCGCGAAGCATCGTCTCGTCGTAGATGACCTCCATTCCGCGTCCGCCAAGGACGAACGAGGGGCGTATGACTATCGGGTAGCCAATCTCCTTTACGACCTTCAGCGCACATTCGAGGTCGCTCGCCATGCGGCTTTCCGGCATCGGGATGCCGAGACGATCCATGATGGAATGGAATAGGTCGCGGTCTTCGGCGGCGTCGATGGACTTCACCGATGTGCCGAGTATCCGGCACCCGGCGGCCTCAAGCTCTGCCGCAATGTTCAGCGGTGTCTGTCCGCCAAACTGCACGATCACACCTTCCGGCTTCTCGGCCTGGTATATCTGAAGCACATCCTCAAGCGTGACAGGCTCGAAGTAGAGCTTGTCGGACGTATCGTAGTCCGTAGAGACGGTCTCGGGGTTGCAGTTGACCATGATCGTCTCGTATCCGGCCTCGCGCATGGCCATCGCCGCGTGGGTGCAGCAATAGTCGAATTCGATGCCCTGCCCGATGCGGTTCGGTCCACCGCCGAGAATGAGCACCTTCTTTCTGTTGTCCGAGACGGAAACCTCGCCCGGCTTGCCATTGTACGAAGAGTAGTAGTAGGCCTGGTTCTCCACGCCGGAGACGGGCACGGCATGCCATGTCTCTACGCATCCGAGGATGGTGCGGCGTTCGCGCACTTCACGCTCGTTCACCTTGAGCAGCTGGGCGATGTACTTGTCGCTGAAGCCATCCTTCTTCGCCCTAACGAGCAGTTCGTCCGGCGGGAGCGATCCCTTGTAGCGAAGCAACTCATCCTCTTCTTGGACGAGTTCGCGCATCTGCTGCACGAAATACGCCTTTACGCCTGTAAGGTTGAATATCTGCTCGTCGGTCGCGCCCTTACGCAGTGCCTCATACATCTGGAAATGGCGTTCGCTGTTCGGCGTGGAAAGCATCTTCAGGAGCTCGTCAAGGCTCTTCTCGTGGAAATCCTTGGCGAAGCCGAGTCCGGCGCGGCCCTTCTCAAGTGCGCGTATCGCCTTCTGAAGCGTCTCCTTGTACGTCTTGCCGATGGACATCACCTCGCCGACCGCCTTCATCTGCGTGCCGAGGTGGTCCTCTACCGCGCGGAACTTCTCGAACGCCCAACGGGCGAACTTCAGCACCACATAGTCGCCCGATGGCGTATACTTCTCAAGCGTCCCGTCACGCCAATACGGTATCTCGTCCATCGTCATGCCAGCCGCAAGCTTCGCCGATATGAGGGCGATCGGAAAGCCTGTCGCCTTTGATGCCAAGGCCGAAGACCTAGATGTGCGCGGATTGATCTCGATTATCACCACGCGCCCCGTCTTGGGATCGTGCGCGAACTGCACATTCGTGCCACCGATCACGCCGATCGCCTCGACGATCTTGAAGGCATCGCGCTGCAGACGATCCTGGAGATCCTTGGAGATCGTGAGAAACGGCGCGGCACAGAAGCTGTCGCCCGTGTGTACCCCCACTGCGTCGATGTTCTCAATGAAGCACACCGCGATCATCTGGTTCTTCGCGTCGCGAACCACCTCGACCTCAAGCTCCTCCCAGTTGAGGATCGATTCCTCAATGAGGCACTGGTGGGTAAGGGATGCGTCAAGCCCGCGAGCGCATATCGTGCGCAGCTCCTCCACGTTGTAGCAGAAGCCGCCTCCGGCGCCACCCATTGTGTATGCGGGGCGCACGACGACCGGATAGCCGATCTTGTCGTGGACAAGCGCAACCGCCTCATCGACTGAGTGGACGATGCCGCTTCGAGGGGTCTCTATGCCGAGCCTTGCCATCGTCTCCTTGAACACCTCGCGGTCTTCTCCACGCTCGATGGCATCGAGATTCACGCCTATGACCTTCACGCCGTACTTGTCGAGAACACCCTTCTTGGCAAGGCTCATGGAAAGGTTCAGGCCAGTCTGCCCGCCGAGGTTCGGAAGGATCGCGTCAGGACGCTCCTTCTCGATTATCTGCTCAAGGCGTTCCTCGTTCAGTGGCTCGATGTATGTCGCATCCGCCATCAGCGGATCGGTCATGATCGTCGCAGGATTGGAGTTGACGAGCACAACCTTGTAGCCGCAGGACCGCAATGCCTTGCAGGCCTGGGTGCCTGAATAGTCAAACTCACACGCTTGCCCGATAACAATGGGACCAGACCCGATAATTAGAACTTTATCCACGTCAGCACGCTTCATTTTGCACAAAACTCCTTAGATTTCATCGTGCGGAATCCCGCATCGGATCCGACTTGACCCGTTAACAGATATCGGGTCGTGATTATACCAAACCACACCCGGCTAATCAAGGAAGGGACGAGTTATCCAATCATCCCGCCATTCACCGATATGATCTGCCCAGTGATGTACGAGGCTTCTGGGGACACAAGGAACGCAACGCAGTTCGCGATGTCGTCCGCAGTGCCGAACCTCTTGAGCGGAATCGTATCCATGTAGGCCTTCTTTACGTCGTCAGACAGCACATCCGTCATCTTGGACTGGATGAAGCCAGGCGCCACGGCATTGCAGCGTATGTTGCGCGAGCCGAGCTCCTTCGCGGTAGTTTTCGTGAGGGCGATCACGCCGCCCTTGGAGGCCGTGTAGTTGGCCTGGCCGGCATTCCCCATGATGCCCACCACGGACGCGAGGTTCACGATGGATCCGCCAAGCTGTGTGCCGTCTGCCGCCTTGTTCTTCATCATCGGACGCGCCACGGCTCGCGTAAAGAGGAATGTGCCCTTCAGGTTCACGTTGATGACGGCATCCCAGTCCTCGTCGCTCATCCGCATCAGGAGACCATCCTTGGTGATTCCGGCGTTGTTGACCATTATGTCCACCTTGCCGAACTTGGCGATGACGGACTTTACGCACGCATCGACATCCTTCGAATCCGCCACGTTGCATCCCAGCGCAATGGCCTCTACGCCGGCTGCCGCCACTGCGGCCACCGTCTCGGCGCACCACTCAGGCTTCAAATCCACCACGGCGACATTGGCGCCGCCCAAAGCCAGCTTCACCGCGATCTTCTGCCCAATGCCGCGGGCCGCACCCGTAACAATCGCCACCTTGCCATCAAGACTACCCATCAGATTCATTCCTTTCTGGTTTCTGTTTCAAGAAATTTAGCTGTAATTATATCATAACCGCTGTGCCATGCGATCCGGCATTGATTGTGGAATTATGGCAACCACACGGAAATGGCTATCGTCGCGCCTACGGCAGGCGGTAGGGCGGGCACTCGCCCTTGAAGCCGTTGTTCCTCCTGTCCCATTCGAGGTTGCGGTCGAGCGGGACGGGGTTGAGGTAGTAGGCCATCTCAAAGCCCAAGAGCGGATAGCCGCCTCCGTCAATAAGACGCGGGTTTCGGTATATCTTGCCGTAGAACGCCTCGACGATCTCGCCGCGTTCATTGCGCCGCGTGCGGATGCGGAACGCGAACGAGCGGTTGCGGTCTTCACTGGAATGATAGCGAAGATTTCTGTCTTTCTCCGCCCAGATGAGATGTGTCGGACGGTATCCAGATTCGGGTGCCGTGCGGATGCGCAGCGTCTCAGACGGATCGGATACGTATCCGACAAGGCCGTTGCCCTCGCCAGTGAAGCGGATCTCGACCTCATCGCGCCAGATCCGATGGGGCTTGTCCCATTCGTAAAGGCGGCCCTCTCCCCGCTCGATCCGGCGGTGGACGAGTTCGATGTCGGCATTTTCGCCTTTCCCCAGCGGTGGCAGCCAGTCGCCCCGCATGAGGTCATAGGCGACCGTGTCCGTCCCGGCGGGATAGAGCCCGTCCGCATTCCATCGCTTGACCCACTTGGTGCGGAGCGGGATCGGGTTCCCGACCTTCCTCATTGCGATGCGGACATCGTTCGTCACTATCCACTTCTCCGGGACGAAAAGGCGGATCATGCTGACCGCGACCCCTTCACATTTGCCCTTGTCGCCCTGAAGGCTTATTGGCTGGGCATCGTAATATCCGGGAAAATCGTTGACCGAGCAATCGACAATGCCACAATTCGTCTTGCCGCAGAACCGAACCATGCCATCGATTGCTGTCTTGCCAACCTTGATGTCATATTTGGTTGGATTATCCCACAAGAATGTATTGTGCTGGAACCAGGCCTTTACGACAACGTTGCTGATTGGCGACTGCGTGTCCGCGTCAACGACAATCGCCTTGAACGACAGTTCGTCCGTCCACGCAGACCATGACACCATGGTTCCAGCCAAGAGTGCCGTGATGTTGTTCCTCATTGTTCTGTAGCCTCCTTGATGTGCCTGAAGAAGTCCTGTACATATCGGTAGTCGACATTCTTGATGTCAGAATGATGCCATTCCTTATCCTTTTTCGGCCATCCATGCCTGGCCTTTTTAAGGTACTCGTAGTTGCCGAAACCGTCGAGCGCATTCCGTCCCGCCGCGAAGGACTCAGCCGGGATATCCATGGCGAAGTCGATGTTGCCGATGATGCGCGTACAGTCGAACGCCGCGAACCAGTCGGCGGCGACCTTGTTCTTCAGTTTCTCCTCGCGAAGGCGCGTGTCGTAGAAGGAAACACTGTTCATGGGGAGTTATAGCAAAAGAAACTGATTTACTTCACGGGCGATCACCAGTCCATCTTCCGCTCAAGATCCTTCATCGTGCGCACCACGCGGTCTGACTCAAGATTCGGGTCGTTGACCTTTGGATTTCTCTCATAGCCCAGCCGAATCCATCCATGGCCTCTCGACCCCCAGCCAAATGCCAATGAATGAATCTGGGCATACACTGCCGATCGCAACCGTTTCTCGGCGTCCGTTCGACATCGCGTCCGCACGACAAGGCTTCTCTCGTTACCAAACAGATGCTCAATCCAACCATCCGCCGTTTTCGTTGACGAGAACTCGAACTCGGCCTGAT
>CAVJWR010000111.1:0-9799 GCA_963653155.1 Limosilactobacillus gorillae | reverse complement strand
ATCCCATACCATGCGCCAGCCACGGCCTCGTCCGCATATCGGACACGGATTTATCTTCACGTCCCAGTGCGAACGGTCGTTTATCTTGCCGACGAACTGTCCGACATCCGGCGGGCTTGCCTTAAGCGAACCCTTCCCATTGCATGCGGCACACTTTACCCGCACCTTGCTTGCGGCAATCTTTGGCGGTGCGGCATCCCCTTTCCCCGCAGCATCCGATTGCGACTTGCCCGTCATCGCGGCGAATGCCACCGCGAAGAACACGGACACCATGAATAAAGCTCTCATTCTCATATCTGAACCCTGTTAGCCAATCATTTTGCCTTGCGGCAACCGTCTATTGATCCTCGGTGACGCGCATTATCTCCTTTACGGACGTGACTCCGTTAAAGACCTTGTGCCATCCATCCTCACGAAGCGTCTTCATGCCCTTCGAAAGCGAAAGCTCGCGTATCTGAGTGGCGTTTTGCCGCTTGATTATGGCCGATTCGATCTCGTCATCCACCTCCAGTACCTCAAAGATCGCCCTGCGTCCCTTGTACCCCGTCTTCGAGCAGTATTCGCACCCTACCGGCTCGAACACCGTATCCTTCTCCGGAGGATAGTCAAGGTCGTAGAATTTCATGTCCAACGGGACTTCCTTCATGCACTTCTGGCACAGTCTGCGCGTAAGGCGCTGCCCCATCACGCCAGCCACGGCCGAAGCGATGAGGAACGGCTCCACACCCATGTCCGTAAGTCGCGGAAACGCGCCTGCCGCATCATTGGTGTGCAGCGTTGAGAACACCATGTGTCCCGTCAGCGAAGCGTTGATCGCGATCTCTGCCGTCTCCCTGTCTCGTATCTCGCCCACCATTATCTTATCCGGGTCCTGTCGCAGGAATGCCCGCAGGGTTCGCGCGAAGTCCAGCCCGATATCCTTGTTCATCTGCACCTGGATGATCCCGTCCATCTGGTACTCTATCGGATCTTCCGCCGTGAGGATGCGCACGTCCATCGTGTTGACCTCATGGAGAAACGAGTATAGCGACGTGGACTTGCCCGAACCCGTAGGCCCCGTCACGAGGAAGATTCCGTTTGGCCTGCGTATTATCTTGTCCACTACGGAGAAATCGCGCTCCGAGAAGCCGAGATCCTTCATCTTCACGAAGCTGCCGCTCTTGGCGAGCAGACGGAGCGAGATGGATTCGCCCCACGCGCCGGGCATCGTCGATACGCGGATGTCGATGTCCTCGCCGCCTATGCGTATACCTATGCGGCCATCCATCGGCAGACGCTTCTCTGCTATGTCAAGGTTGGACATCACCTTGATACGCGATATGATTGCGCTCTTCAGACGGTTCAGCTGCGGCGGCACATCCACCTTGTGGAGCATGCCGTCTATGCGGTAGCGTATGCGAAGCTCCGTCTCCTGAGGCTCTATGTGGATATCTGTCGCTCCCTGGCGGTCGGCCTCGGCGATGATCCTGTTCACGAACTTCACGATGCTCGCCTCTTCGCCCTCGGCGCCAACATCTATCTTCGAGATGGAGGCATCCATGTCATCCACGGAATACCGTCCATCCTCAAGCATCTTCTCTACGGCCTCCGCGCCGACGCCGTAGAACTTCTTTACGGCCTTGTCGATATCCTCGGCGGGCGCAAGGGCAATGCGCACAGGACACCCTGCGGCCAGGCGCAAGCCATCCGCTATGGCGGTGTTGAAGGGATCTGCCGCTGCAACCGTCAGCACCGAACCGTCAAACCTGATCGGAAGCGCATTGTACTGGTACACGGCCGAAGCCTGAAGCTTGGAGATCACCTCCGGCCTCGGCTGGGCATTCTCTATCTCGACATATTCCAGACCAAGCGCTTCCGCTATCTTCTGGAGGAACAATGGCTCCTTCTCGCCGCCAAACCTTAGTACGCCATCAAGCAAAGGCATACCGGGGTTCGCCGCCAAGCCATCGTCAATCTTCGCGAGCGCCGCATCGGAATATATGCCCGTCGCCCTCAGCAAGCCCTCTGCGAGTCTGGAAATCTGTTTCATTGGGCAAATTATCCCACATTCCGGCCAAGAATGCAACTGCGCCGCAACGTCACCGCCATTCGCGCACCCGTTTTTCAAGGAGTACGCCCTGATGTCCGCATGGAACCACGATGCGTCCCTTGTGGAACGCGGCAAGGTCTGGATTACCGCTAACGCTGTAGACGCAGTCAAAAGCCGGATGGGACGGATCGGCGAAATCAAAAACCGCAATGCGCCGCTCGCTCCGTCCCGTCAGGACGACCCAACGGCCATCGCTGCGCGGTATGCCGTCAAACTCACCGCCGGGGAAAGGCAATCGGCTCACGGCGCCAAACACACGGTTTGTCCCCGCCAACGCATAGCCGGTGCCAATAGTCTGAAGGAATAAGCCATCTCCAATGGAACATATGCCGTTGCGCTGGTTTCCTACGTTGGAGCGGGCTTCCTTTTTGAACTCGATCATGGACGGTGTCTTGCCGCCGACATTGAACCACCGTACGCCTCCATACGGAACAAGGATCGGCAAAACGCCGCCAAGCGCCCGGTCGCAGACGTACTTGTCCCATGAGCAGCTACCGTATGACTTCAGCAGCGGACGCTCCATCCCCATGGCATCGGCATCAAAGAAGCAAAAGTCGCTGCGGCGGCCAGACAAGATCAGGGTTTTCCCGCCAACTGCCCAAGTCCAGTAGGCCACAGACGCAGACTTGTCCAATGCCGGACGGCGCGACACTTCCCTCAGCCCCGCCACATCATCGCATTCATATGCCGCGAAGCCCGCCAACCCTTCCGCCACGACGAGTTTTCCGTCCAGAAGAGCGCAGTCATAGGCTTGCGTATCTTCCGGCAAACCTCCAATCCGCTCAAAGCCGCCATTTTCAAGGATGCGCAGGATATGAAGCCCGGCGTCACCGCATGCGGCATACACTATGCCGTTCGTCACGCAAACGGTACGCGCCTGTCCCGGCCTTGGCGGCTGCCATACGTAAAACTGCGAGTCATCCGTAGCGTACTTTTCGCGGAAATCGACGTTGCGGGGGTGCACACCTTTTGGCCTCGCCGGTGGACGGACTTCACGCACTGGAACTACGAACAGCCCTCCGGGGTTGCTCGTCACGTAGATGCACCCTTCACCTACGGTCACCGAACTGATTGCGCCGCTTGGCCATGTCTTGCCCGGCTGCGGCACGCAAAACCGATCCACAATCGCGGGCTTCGCCGGATCCCTCACGTCTACGACGAACAGCCCATTGTGCGAATCGCAGCAGAACGCAAGACCGTTAGCGACACGCGGCGTCCAATAGTCGTCATCCCGTGGCTTGAAGCGGGGAAAATCCACGCGGGATACCCAAACGGGTTTCGCCGGATCACGTATGGAGAAGATGTCCATCCCTCGTCCTCGTCCACTAGCCTCTTCCCCATTCAGTCCAGTATGGCGAGAATCGTGCCCCATGGAACAGTACAGGTAGTCGCCGTCTATCTCCACCCCGTCACCATATCCGTGCAAGTCAAGATGCCCAACCGCACGGAAATTCCGCATGTCCCGCGCATCGAACACAGTGACGCTGCCGTTTCCCCACTCGCCGGAATACAGCCAACCATCCCGATACCGGCAACTTTGGCTTTCGCTCGTCTTGCGTATGCAGATGTGGGCCGGATGGTCTGGATCGGAAACGTCCACGCACTCAACGCCGTTGATGCGTTCGCTCAGGAACACAACGTTTCCGACGACTTCAATTCCTGTCGCGAACTCCACGGAATCGAACCGGGAGCGGATTCGCATGCTCTTCGGATCCCGCGCATCCACGATCCGCATGCCCGTTTCACGGGATGCCACATATACGAAACCATCCTGCGAAACGATCTGACGGGCGTTGTCGAATCCGCCTATCACGCCAAGCAGACGTGGATCAAGCGGTGACGAGACGTCAAACGAATATAGCTCCGTCCCTGCCGCCACAAAAAGCGTTTTCCCATCAAGGCATACGGACATCGCCCGTTCATTGACGGCCGAGATCCGCTGCGCCTTGCCCAATACGCCCGTCCGATCCTGCCCATCGGCCAAGCCTACGCCAACCATCAGCGCAAGGCACACGGCAATCGGCATCACAATCGCATTCATCCCTGCATCGGCCTTTCTTTTTCGGCGCTGCGCAATCCAATGGCATCGTATATCCAGAATGTCACGGCGGCACACTCCACGCCGAAAGGCAGGTAACCGGCAAAGCCTATGAGCGGCATTTCCCAAAGCTGCCATCCGTGAACCCAAGGGACGGCATACACCCATTTCGCGAGCGCATAATAGTTCCACGTCTCCCAGCAAAGTCCGCAGACAAGCGATGCGATCTCAAAGCGGAAGACGAGCCCCCACGAACCTGCCTTCAGCGAATCGAGGATGCATCTTTCGCCAAGCATCACCTGCACGAGCACAAAGACCATAAGCGGCGATATCCACAGCAGCGGATAGGCGTACTCCGGAAAGAACACTATTCCGGTAAGGCCAACGAGCGAAAGCGCGGCCAACACAATGCGCGAGATTGGGCTACGCACATCCGGCTTCCACGCCATGCCATCGTAATTGCGGTCGTCGAAAAAGCGGAACGTGCCCAGAAACTCCGCAGTCGCGTAAACCGCTGGCAGCACTGAAGCGAAACACAACGTCGCATAGAGCGTATATGAGGCGGCGGACAAGTCGGCAATGCCGAGATAGTACCAATTCCAGACGAACCGGTTGAGGTACTCGAAAAACCACCAGAAGAGCGACGATGCGGGGAACGTAAGCGCATACGCGAGCGGGTGCGCCGTCAGAGGCGACGTGCCCTTCCTCCACACGCACAGCGCATTCATGGTAATGATGTAGCCCATCCATATCGGAAAGTACGAAAGCATCACCTGGTACGGACGGAACCACTCGAACCGGTTCCACGTGATCACCCACGAGACGGCAAGGAGCGCAATGCCGCCCCACCCCCATGTCGGGAAGCCGAAATGCCGCCGACCCGACCCGGCATGGGATCCGAAGGATGCCTTGAAGCCTCGCCGCAGGAACGGAAAAAGGCATCCGAACGTGAACACGGTCATCCCCACGAACCAGTACCAGTTGAACGGACGTCTGTAGTTCCAGAGCTTTTCCGGATGCAATCCGAAATCCTCCGTACGGGGCGGGAAGTTCTTCACGCCCTCAAGGATATCGTCGTACCCGCCGACCATGCAGCACGCAAGCGGCACCCCAATCAGAATCGTAGCCAGGAGCAGATAATGTATTATGCGCTTCATTTCCAGAAATCCCATATTGCACATACGATGAAGGCGACGAGGCATCCCCATACGACACCGGCCACCACTTCACGGCGGCGATGCCCAAGGCGTTCCTCCAGACGGCGGGCCTCGATACGATCCTCTTCGCTTGCGCTGTTGAGGTGCGATACGATTCGGTTGATCAGTTTCGCGTGTTCTCCGGCCTCGCGCCGAAGCGTTGCGGCATCGACAAGCACGATGAGGCCAAGGCCCACCGCGATCATCGCGTACGGCGCATCGAACCCCTCCGTAAGGCCGATGGCGAACGCAAGTGCAGAGACAAGCGCAGAGTGAACGGACGGCATTCCGCCCGCCGCCCGGAACTGGCGTGTGTCAGGGCGCCCCGTCTTCCACCAGAAGTAGATGAACTTAAGGGCCTGTGCGGACGATGCCGCAAGAAATGCGGACATGAACCACGGATGCCGGATTATCTCCAGGAAGTTGACCGAATGTATTATTCCAGTTGCGAACATATGCAGACCTTGCCAATGGGGTCGATTATATCACAACTGGAAGCGGAACATCACCGGTAGTCGATCCGCACATTCCTTATGAGACCCTTGAAGAGCCGATCCTTCCGTCCGCCGAACCACGCCGCGCAGTCGTAACGAAGCGGGGCGACACTCGGTCTCTTGCCGGACGAGACCCCATTGAGCGTCAATTCCGCCGTATCAATGTCCCATGTGAACTCCACACGATTCCACTCTCCAGCCTTAACCTTCCCGACATTCCTGAAATTCGTATGGTCATCCCGTTGTCCGCACAGCACGGCGGAAAGTCCGCCCTTCTCAATCGCGACATACGCAAGGCCACCGTAAAGCTTCGATGTGCCGCACGAGAACATCTCCTGATCCTTTGCGGCATCATCCGGCTTGAACTCGAACGACAGCCGAAACGCACCCATCCGGCTCACCGCTCCCCACGGGATCGCAAAGAACTTCCCAGCGCCATCGAATGCCGCCGCAACGGAATCGCCATCCTTCACCAGTTCCGGCGCACATGACTTTACGCCCTTCCACAGTTCAGGACAACTGTGGTAAAACGAACTTCCGCACCGGTTGCGGTGTGTTGCGACATAAGGTATCGCCCCCAATGTACCGTCAAACGCACATCCCGCCCCAGACGGCACAATTACGCCACTGGCTGACGCAAAATCATAGACAAGCGGCGGCTGGCGATTTTCTGCCATGGGAACGGTCTTCGCACTGTCTCCTGAAGCCGAGTAGATGCGCCGTTCGACATTGTTCCCGACTTTGCCCGCAACGACTGGCCTGGCGCGAAACATCTTGCCGGAGCGCGTAACGAGATAAGCCGACACCACGGATACATTGCGGTCCGCCCGCACAAGTGCCTCCGCATCAAGTGTCTTCGCATTTGCCGCCGTTCCGTATTCGTTCATCCCGTAGAAGCGAGAGACCGCGAACGTATAGCCGTCAGCCCCTACAGTCCCCCATGCGTCCCTTTCCAAGACATCCTTGAGCGCGACTTCACGTCGCTCGTTTAAGGCTGGCCAATCGAACTTCAGCACCGCTTTCTCGGCATCGCCCTTCTTGAGACGCAAATAGGAGTCAGGGGTGTAGTTGCTGAAGTCGATGAATTCGAGAGATGTCCCGGAAACCGTCTTACCGGCACACCGCCACTGGGCGGATGTCACACCCTCTACCGTCAGCTTTGGACGCGCATTCTTCCATCGATTGAAGTCGGTATAGCGTTTGGCAAACGCAGTGACGGAAAACACGTCATAGTCATCCGTCGTGCGGAAATCATCAAATTCTCCGCCCTTGGAGTAGACAAGCGCACCATTGACCGCAATTTCGATGCGGTCTATCTCTTCGGCAGATGTTGCGGACACCTTTGCCCTGTATATGCCCTTCTCGCCAGTGGGGGATACTTCGAGCCGGCATTCCGCACCTGCCGCTATATCTCGCAGCGACACCATGGCCCATTTGTGATCTGAAGACCCTCCGGGCACAACCTCAACCTGCGGGATTCCGCCCTCAAATCGCCTTACACCCCTCGGCCCCGTGATGACAAGCTCTGGCACGAGTGCGGCTTCATTGGAGAACTCTTCGGCAGGACACGTGATGCGCCGCTCGTCCATCTTCGACAGGTCAAGCTTCACCGGAGCAAACTCCTTCACTATCGAGCCATCTGGACGCGCCATACGCAGCTGCACTGTCGCCGTGCCTGAAGCGCCTCGCTCCGGCACTGAAAGCAGTTCGTAGATTGCCAATTCCCCCGGAATGAGTGTCTTGCGGTATGAAAGGATGATGTTAGGCAAAGCCAGATCATCCCCATCAAGCGGCTCATTGCTTTCGCCACGAGCATTCGCGATAAGTGCCCGAAACAGGCGCTTGCAGGCGAACGAGTTCCAGATCGATGGACGAAACAGCGTATTCTCGTTCCACTCATCCCATTCGAAGAAGTTTATGAAATCCGGCTTGATCTCCATATCGGCCTCAAACGAGCGGCGTAGCGTACGGGTGCCGTCCTGTCCGAGATTGTTGCCGAACGTAGAAGGGTTGCCGTGGCCAAGGCCCGCGACAAGGCCAAGCAGTTTCTTTCCCTTGAACTCCGGTTCGTTCATGACATCAGAAAGCCGCTTCAGGATGACATTGCGGTAGTAGTCGACATCAAAGACGTTTTCGCCATTTTCGTTTCTGCGGCAAGCTATGTACTCGCCGAAATAGACTCCGTCCGCAACGCGAAGGTAGCTGCGGATGTAATCCTTCATCTCATCTTCGGTACGACTCTTCCATTTCTGCGAAGCGATGCCGGAAATCTCCGGCACGAAAAGAAAGTCGCCCATCTCGGTGCGGCACATCTTGAGCCATTCCGCAAGCTTATCCGGCGTACACACCCTGTCCGTCCAATAGGAAATGAATATCTGCCGGCCATCTGCCGAATACCATCCATATGGATTGCCGACATTACGCTTGACGATCTTGAGCTTTTCCTTGGAGTCGACGCCTCTTCCCTTCGCCTGAAGCGAACCAACAAACATGCATGGGAAACCTGTCGTTTTCTTTGCCTGATCAATCAGGTCAAGCAATGCAGGCCTGTCGCAGTTGAATGTCGCTCCGTCAAGTCCGTAGGATGCCATGTCGCCAAGCGTCGTAAGCATGCTTGGCAGCGTCACGCGATAGTACGTATCCGGCGGGAAACCGGCCTCGCGGTTTACCGTCAGGAGGGAATCGGCCCAACGTCCGGCCCATCCAGTCCACATGTTGCCGTTGGCATATGTGGTTGAAAGCGGGATCTCCGCAAAGAACTTCGTCTTGCATTGCTCGACGGCCGTCCCTCGGCTCCCACACCCCGAAACCATGGCCGATGCGACACATACGGCCAACAGAAATGAACAACCTTTATTCATCCCAACCTACTCTCAGATTTTGTTCGCATTCCGCGTCAACCGGCCACGACTTCGATCTGCCGATCAGAGAGGTTGCGCATTTCGGCGTCGAATGCCGCGCCGACGAGCGTCACCGCCTTGCCGCACCGCAGATACTTCTCGGCGTAGCCCTTCGCCTTGATCTGCGCAAGCGCGGCAGTGGCCGTGCCGTCCAGCTTGAACTCGAAGACGTACACGTTGCGCTGCGTCTCCACCACCGCATCGACGCGCCCCCGGTTCGTCCAGCACTCCGCATGCGTCCGTGCGCCTATGAGGATGAACACCGCGTAGAAAAGCGTCTGGTAGTACTTCTCCCGTTTCACGGTGATGTTCGCCGGGATGTTCGCGAAGAAGCACGAGAGCGCGTCCAGCATGTCATTGACGTCGTCCGCCCGCAGGGCCTCCACCATCTGCCTCAGGAGCGAGGCGTGCTCAACCGCCGGCAGCGCCGAGAACGTGCGCGATACGGCCTGCGAGAAGGCGTTGCGCACCTCGTCGTTTGGGAAGCCGAGAGTGTACTGCGTGTAGACGCCTTCGCGAGAGCTCCCCGTGATCGTGAGGTATCCCGTCTGGTATAGGAGCGGCAGCATCTCCGGGGCAGAGGGCTCGTAGACAGAGAAGGCACTCTCGTCCAGCGTCACGCCGTCGACCTGCTCAGGCGCGTCCTTGAGCAGCTGCAGTAGGAACGTAGGCGTCCCCGTCTCGAACCAGTACTCGCCGAACTTGCCCGCCGAGAGGCACTTACCGACCGAGACAGGATTGAAGACCGGCACGGCATTCTCCGCGAACCGATAGCCATCATACATCTTCACGAGATGCGCAAACGTCGCCTCCACGTTCCAGCCATAATTCACGCCGAGGGCCGCGAGCGCTTCGGGGAAGTTCGACTTCACCTCTTCGTGCGTGTAGCCGAAGAGCGTCGCGACGCGGGCATCCATCGAGAATTCGTTGAGGTTGTTGAGGTCGGAGAAGATCGACACCTTCGAGAACTTGCTGACGCCCGTGATGAACGCGAAACGCTGAAGCCCCTCGAACGTCTTGATGACGGAGTAGAAGTCCTTGAGCGCGTCGCGGAACTCGTTCACGTCCGGCTTGCCGAGGTG
>CAVJWR010000110.1:0-10134 GCA_963653155.1 Limosilactobacillus gorillae | reverse complement strand
ACTTGTCGTCGATCATCTCGCGGATGACCTCGGTCGGGATCTCGTCGATCTTCTGGACCTCGTGCGAGGTGCGGAAGCCGTCGAAGAAGTGGAGGAACGGGACCTTCGACTCCAGCGTGGCCGCATGGGCGACCATCGCCATGTCGTGCGCCTCCTGCACGGAGTTTGAGCAGAGCATCGCAAAGCCCGTCTGGCGGCAGGCCATCACGTCGCCCTGGTCGCCGAAGATGCAGAGGCCCTGGCACGCGAGGGAGCGGGCCGAGACGTGGAACACGGTCGGGGCGAGCTCGCCCGCGATCTTGTACATGTTCGGGATCATCAGGAGAAGGCCTTGCGACGCCGTGAAGGTCGTCGTCAGCGAACCCGTCGTAAGCGAGCCGTGCACGGCGCCGGCCGCGCCGCCCTCGGATTCCATCTCCACGATGGACGGGACCGAGCCCCAAATGTTTGTCTTGCACGCAGCGGCAAGCTCGTCGCATGTCTCCGCCATCGGCGAAGACGGAGTGATCGGATAAATAGCGGCAACCTCAGAGCAGGCAAACGCTATCTGGGCAGCGGCGGTATTACCGTCAACCATGATCTTCTTGGCCATCTTTCTTGTACTCCTGTTTAGTGAAAATCACTTGTCCGTAGAAATGAGAGTGATTATCCCACATTCGCCCCTTGTTAGGCAAGTATAACTTGGGGAATTTGAGGCTGTGGTTTTACGATTGCACATTAAATGGCAAAATGCGCTAAAGCAACCCTAACTGGCAGTCATGTGGCGACATCACAATTTGACAGGCGAGGGCGCAGCTATTTTTGCCCTGAAATAGAGTGTCCCTTCCTCTATGATGCGGTCAATTCTCCCACTATACTCCCGTTCAGCCTGTGACGCAAACTCTTGCATGCGCTTTTCGCGTGAAGCGGCCCGCTTTTCATAATACTCTCGCTCCTGTTCTTCCTGACGCACAGCCTCGTCATACAAAGACTGCCAATGCTCTCGCGAATGCTGCGCACGACGACCATCTTTAACCATGCCTTTCCATTTATAGTAGTCATTCCATCCTGGCCCGTGTACATTGGGGGTTCCATATCCATACCCGTAATTGGCACGAGCCGATTCAGGAGGTGCAACGCGCGGAACATAGGTAATCCCATCAACGCCCCTCTTGATATGCGTACCATCCCAAAATACAACCGTACGTTTGAATCGGCTTTTTGTCTTGTCATTCTTCAAAGACTTCATCTTCCCAATCGGAAATGCGTCTTCAACGGCATCTCGCAACTTTTCAAGCGAATACGGTTCACCGCACCGGACAGTCTCCGAGATGACAATCTTCTTGGAGTCTTTAGGCACAAAGACAATCTCAAACTGCAGAGTGGCTGGATTCAGCTTAAAGTTCATGATTTCCGGCGCAACATCACCAAAGAACTCCTTTGAGATATTGGAACAGGATCTCTTGTCGATCTTTCCGATGTGCGGCTTTTTCCTCTTCGAATGGAAATACACGTTCTTATCAAAGGCAAAAAGGTAGTCCTTGCCCTCAAGCGATGCTAGAAACGTATCAGACGGGCCGAACGGATTCTTCACCCCGTTTTCATCAAGACGCCACACTGATTCTATGCCATTTGTCAATGACTGGCAAATCACAATCTCCCTGTTATCAAGGAATGGCAGCAGAAAATAGAACTCCCCGATACTCTTCCCCGGCACATTTGATTTGGGAATCGTCTTATCAAAGGCAAATTTCCCATCTCTGAAAAGTGCCGCTATCTCCTTATATTGGGCTTTTAACCTGATAATCTCGTTCTCCCTATTCTTGCGTTCCGCCTCCTGCCTCTGCCGCTCAGCCTTTGCTTCTGCGTCCCGTCTCTGCTGTTCAGCCTTGCGTTCCGCATCCTGCCTCTGCCGCTCGGCCAAAAGCCTTGCCTTGCGCGCCTTTTCCTCAGCCTCGCGCTTCATGCGTTCTTGGCGCTCTTGCTCAGCTCGTTCTGCCTCAAGGCGCGTCTTCTCTGCCATGTACGCGAGATTCTCCTGCCGTTCCTTCTCCTTTTTGTGCCAGAAGTATCCGTACGCTCCGAGCGCCGACACCATCAGCGCCACAATGACAATGCAATTGATAATCTTGCGCAAACGCTTGCGACGACATGCCTTATCATCCAACTCATCAAGATAGCGAAAGTGATCCTCCACCCTCTGCATTATGCGCCTTGCATCAGGATTGTCTGATACGACAACCTTTTGCGGAGCAACGAGATGGAGAGACTTCTTCTTATTTCCTACCGTCCCTTCCGATTCGGCGGCCACCCCAACCTCTATCGTTCGCTGTTGCGTGGAGGCTTCTGGTGGCAACTCTATCCGTGATGGCCTGGAGAAGACTGAAGTCTCTCCACAAAACGGACAACGGACGAGCGATCCGTCGGAAAGAGATCCATCCACCTCCATATCCCTTTCGCAATTTCCACATGTAACCAGCATTCTGCACCTCCTGTATTTTGTTTGTCTCACATCATACGGGAATGCACCAACGCCAAAAAGAGCGGCGCACTCCCGAAATTCACATCTCATGGAAGGCGCCGCTAAGAGCCTGAACAAAAACATGAATACAGAGTACGCCGCGTGTGACTACACACGTAGCGCACAGCTCGTATTTCACCTCTGTTCTTGGATAAGTTAGCGGCTTTCCATGAAGTTACTTTACGTACTGTCGCGTACGCACTACGATCCTTGGTAGGATTCCGTAGCTCCTCTTTCAGCCGCCGAACGGTGCACGGCTTCCTGAGGTTCTGGACTCCACATCGCTTGCGCGATGCTTCATCCCGATGGCAAGCAGGGATATTTTCCCCACCTGCCATTGTCAAAGATTGCAATCCTCGCTTTAGTCGGATGGAATCATCCACCTGCAAGGAATGGCGTGTAATATACCAAATTTCACCTTTCCTTAGAATATGTATTTGATATAATCCACGGCCATGAAAAAGATAAAGTTTGGGCTCCTTCCGTGCATCGCAATCGCCATCGTCCTTGGAATAGCGCTTGGCACAGTCGCACCGGCCCCTGCCGTAAAGTTCATGAACACCATAGGCGCATTCTGCGACCAGTTCATAAAGTTCATAGTGCCCCTGATCATCCTTGGGCTTGTCGCTCCGGCAATAGCCGAAACCGGGCATGGCGCCGGCAAAATGCTGCTCACAACAGTCTTGATCGCCTACACCTCCACCATTCTTGCTGGATTTCTCGGCTATTTCGTCTCTACGGCGACATTCCCCTCCCTCGTCACGGCTGGCGCCACTGCGGCGATTGAAGAGGCGACCGTAAAGTTCGCCCCATATGTGACGATAGAGATTCCCGCTATAATGAACGTGATGAGCGCACTCGTGCTGTCGTTCATCCTCGGCCTTGGCATGATATTCGCGGACTCTGTTGTGCTCAAGCGCGGGTTCATAGAGTTCCGCACGGTAGTCACCAAGACGATATCCGCAGTTCTCGTGCCGATGCTTCCGGTGTACATATTCGGGATATTCCTCGACATGACCGCCGCCGGAAAGACAAAGGCTGTGCTTACGGCCTTCGCCGCGATCATCGCGGTGTTCACACTGCTTACCCTACTCGTCATACTGCTACAGTTCACAATCGCCGGAATTGTTGCCCGAAGGAACCCGATCAAGGCCATGTTCACGATGCTCCCGGCCTACATGACTGCGCTCGGCACATCATCGTCCGCCGCGACAATCCCCGTCACGCGGGCACAGACCATCGCCAACGGCGTACGCCCCGAGATTGCAGACTTCGTCATCCCGCTCTGCGCGACAGTGCATCTTGCCGGCTCGACGATCAAGATCGTCTCATGCTCCATTGCGCTCATGCTGATGAACGGGAATGCCGCCGACATAAGCATCGGCACGTTTGCCGGATTCATTGCGATGGTGGGCGTTGTGATGGTAGCGGCTCCCGGTGTGCCGGGTGGAGCCGTAATGGCCGCGCTCGGCATCCTGCAGTCCATGCTCGGATTCGACCAGACGCAGCTCGCCCTGATGATCACGCTGTACGTGGCGACCGATTCAGTAGGCACCGCCTGCAACATAACGGGAGACGGGGCAATCGCCATCATAATGGACAAGATCACACCCCGTTCCAAGGAGTGACTAACCCATTATGCTTGCCACGAATCGTCTTGCGTTTCCGTCAAGTTGCGATTCCATCACCCCGGTAAGCTCGGAAACCTTCGCGAATATCTGCGCAAGCAACGCATCCCTCTGCGCATCATCGGCCACGTCATCATCCGTCTCGACAAGCAGACGTTCCGGCGGAAGCCCACTGACAAGCTTGCGGTAGTTCACAGCATGGTCGTTCAGCACCGCCTTGCCGACGCTCACGAATCCGTTCATGGCGAATATCTCAGGCAGAAGGCCATCGCTTCTCGAAAAGCCGTGGAACAGCAACGCCGGTATCATCGGTACGAAAGGCTTTACGCACTTCACGACCTCACCCCAACATTTGGCGCCATGCAGAACCACTGGCCGTCGTGCATCCGCCGCCACGCGAAGCTGCGCCAGAAACAGCTCGCGCTGCGCAGACGATACGTACTTGGCCTTAAGTCGGTCAAGCCCTATCTCGCCGACACCCACAGCCGGTTCGGACTCCACCAACCGCCGCATGTCGCCAACGGCTGCCGCAACATCCACCCCATCCGCAGACCAGGGATGTACTCCGAAAAAGCGATATTCGGTGCCGCAAAGCGAAAGGCACGTCACACCATCCCTATGGTAATGGGCATTAGTCATTTGAATTCCATGTCGAACGATCTCTCGAAATCGATGAAGATGCGGGCGTCTGGCGCTACATCCTCAAGCCTGACGACATTTTCCAAGCCATCCTTCCTCACTTCGGCCGAATACGAATACCGCCGCGCATCCTGCGGCATCCTATCCCACACGTCCTCCACACGCACCGTAAGCGTGATTGGATGGACACTCTCCCCATGCATCCGAAAGCATCCGTCTTCGCTGTAGTGCGCAACCATGCGATACTCGCCAGGCTCATCGCGTATCATGATCTCACCGTCCGGCATCTTCAACTTCCTCAAAGAGTCCGTCAATGTACCGCCCGACGAGAACATCCAGATTGCGGGCGAAGAGGGATGAGCGGGTGAGCACACGCTTCGTATCACGGTTCATGACGACCACCGACATCGTCACGGCATCACGGTCGCCCGCGCCGGCAAACCCGGCATCCCCATATTCCCACGATTCAACCATCACGTGCATGGCGATGTTGCACCCGTTCGTCTTGGACGAATGCGACACGCCAATGCCGTCAAGCGCCTTGCCGAACGCGCGTTCGACCTGCTTGCGGCTTCTTGCGTGAAGCTGATACCCGTTTGCGTTCACCGGGTCTGCCAGGTATACGCGCGAACTGCGCGGCAGCCTGTCGCGCAACTTCGGAATGCCCTCCTCAATCGTTCCGGCCATCCATCCGCTTATGCTGGCGCAACCGGCAAGGATTGGCAGCATGGCGGCAAATATCTTCACGCGAACTCTCTGCATACGCACCTGTCGTCAAACTCATGCTTGACGCCCCTTATCTCCTGCGTTGTCTCATGCCCCTTCCCGCACACCACAACCGCATCGCCCGCCTGGGCGTGCGCAAGCGCAAGGAAGATCGCCTTCCTACGATCCGGCTCTACCGTGACAGATTTCGATCTCACGGGTTCAGGGATCCCGGAAAGTATCTGGCCGATTATCGCATTGGGATCCTCGCTTCGCGGATTGTCGCTCGTGATCACAAGCCTATCTGCCGCCTCAGATGCCGCCCGACCCATCAGCGGACGCTTCATCGGATCCCTGTCGCCACCGGCCCCGAACACGGCCCACACATTCCCTGCTGTAAATTTCTTCACGGTGGATAGGACGTTGCGCAGTGCATCGTCCGTATGGGCATAATCGACAAACACGCGGGCCTTCGAATTCGTCGCCACCTCCTCAAGCCGTCCCCACCTGGGCCGCAGCAGCGGAATCGTGGCCTGTATGGATTCATGCGACGCGCCGGCAGCCTCCGCAAGCGCGGCGGCAAGCAGGACGTTGGACTTGTTGTAGTCGCCGGCGAGCTTCAGCCCTGAAAGGTCGAATCGTGGATGCCGCATTGTCACGGGTATCACGTTAAGAGGGAGGTCTCCCGCCCTCTCGTACATGCGCACCCCGTTGCCACCATCAAGGCATACAGCATATGGCGGGAGGTCTCGCCGCCCGGACGAAGGCTGCGGATGGGAAGATGCCGCTATTATCCGCGCGAAGTCAAGCTTGACATCAAAGTAGGCCTCCATCGTCTTGTGGTAGTCAAGGTGGTCTTCAGTGAGATTAGTGAACGCTCCGCCAGAGAACACGGTATCGCCAAAACGCCGCTGGTGTATCGCATGGCTCGACACCTCCATCACGCAGTCACTCAGGCCATTTGCCTCCATCTCCGAGAATATCCCCTTAAGCACTTCAAGCGGCGGCGTAGTGTACCCGGTGGAGAACCTTCTCGTCCCGGTATCCACCTCGACTGTCGTTATGTATCCGCACTTCCTTCCCGAAGAGCGCAGGAATTCGGCAAGCACCCACGTTGTCGTCGTCTTGCCGTTCGTGCCCGTTATTCCCCAAATCCTCATTGTGTACCTCTTGGACGCACCGTCCATCAATTAAGCCATGCCTACAGATCCACCAGTTCCTCTGGCTTGTCTGGCTCTACGCCAAGATAACGCGCAACCGACTCGGCTATGCGACGGAACACTGGGGCGGCGCAAACGCCACCCTGATGGTTGTATAGGGGCAATCCCGTCTCTTCATGCTTCTTGAAAGAGCGGCAGTTCTCCGGCTGCTGGTATGTCACCAGTACGACAAACGCGGGATCCATGGCCGGGACGATTCCGATGAACGAGGCATTGAAGTTGACAGTGGAGTATCCGCGTCCCTCCTTCATCTGTGCCGTACCCGTCTTTCCGGCAACGGAATACCCCTTCACGGCGGCACGTCGCGCAGTGCCACCCTTTTTCGCAACCCCGATAAGCATCTCGCGGACAGAACGCGCGGTCTCGGCAGTGATTGGGCGACCCACCTCCTCCGGTTCGTTCTTGAACAGCAGGTCGCCATCGTGCGCAACGACCCTGTCAACCACATACGGCCTCATCAGTCGTCCGCCGTTCGCTATCGCGCCATACGCGACGGCCATCTGGATTGGCGTCACGGCAACAAACTGCCCTATCGGCGCACGGGACCACGAGGCCTTGTCCCACTTTTTCCAGTCCGGCAGGATCCCGGTCTCTTCCCCCGGCAAGTCTATCCCGGTCTTGCGTCCGAACCCAAACGCCTTGAAATACTCCCATAGCCGCTTGTGCCCAAGCCTGTAGCCGAGCTTGCCGTAGACTATGTTGGACGAATGCACAATGCCTTCGGTAACGGACATGAACGGCTCCCACTTGTGCGAGCCGTCGCCAGGCAGCTTGTAGTAGTCAGGATCGTTTCTGGCCGTTGAGATCATCGACGATGGCGTCACCATCTTGTCGTTTATCACGGCACAGGCCGTAATCGTCTTCATCACGCTGCCCGGCTCGTAATTCTCGGATACGCAACGGTTCTTCTTGACCAGTTCCCCAGCCTTGTTGTAGTTCTCCGGCTCGAACGTTGGACATGTGGCCATCGCGAGAACCGCCCCCTTGTCCGCGTCGAGGACGATTGCCCACCCGGCCCTGGCCTGACAGTTGGTGAGCCCATCGTACAACGCCTCTTCGACAGCATACTGCACATTGTGGTCTATCGTGAGATACACGTCCGCGCCGGGCGTTGGATCCACATCAACGACGCGTCTCTCGCGTATTTCCCTCCCGCTCGCGTCGCGCATGCCCTTTACCCTGCCGGCCTTGCCCTTGAGGAATCGTTCGTATCGCATTTCCACACCACCGGCCCCAACCGGATTGTCCGGATCCTTGGAGACGAAGCCAAGCACGTGCGACAGAAGCTTCCCCTGCGGATAGCGGCGTATCTGCCGATCGTCAATGGCGACCCCTGAAACCTTGGACGGGTCGGTGAGTATCCGATTCGCGGCATCGTCATATGATGTCGCAAGGTACACATACCTAGAGTCTATGCGCCAGAACACGTCCCTGACCTTGTCCACATCCATCTTGAGGGCATCGGCCACCGTACGGACCACAGACTCACGCGTGTGCCGCTTGAGATTGACGCTACGGGGATCCACATGGTACTCCCACACCGGCACGGAACAGGCAAACGGCTGCCGCCCGCCGGCATCAGAGTATATTCCGCCCCTCAGCCCAGGCACTTCCCGCGTAAACCAGTATCGCGGATCGCGAACCGGCAAATCGACTATTGAAAGGTGGATTACTACGAGCCTGTAGCCGATTACGCAGGCACATGCCAGCATAATCGCGACAATCAACCAGAACCGGTTGCGCTCACTTACGAACGCCATTCTTGGCCTGCCTCCGCGAAGCAGCCGACGACACCCTGTAGGTGGTGCGCACGTTTGCACGGGCGACCGAAGTCCGCTGTGACGCTTCAGAGGCACCGCGCAGACGCGCAAGCGCCAACTGTCCCGGGACGGGCACACCTGTGCGACCCATGCGGACAATCTGGTCTTCGCGAGGGATATCCATCTCAAGCCCAAAGCGCGTAAGCGCGATCTTAAGCCGCTCCGGAACCTTCATCTCGTCCCACCGCGTCTTTTCCCTGGTCAGTTCCGACTCAAGGCGCTGCAGGGTCTTTTCCCTAAGCCCGATCTCGCGTGTGATCGTAGAGCAACGCGAGTTCATCGCGAAGAAGATCATCAGCATTATGAAAGCCGACACTATCAGGGACGCAACTCCCATTGAACTCGTCGCAAATCTTGAATTCTTCTTTACTCGCTTGTTCCTTCTCATGATGGCCCCCCTTCCTAAATTCTTTCCACCGCCCGCAGCTTTGCGCTGCGGCTACGCGGATTTTCGCCGATCTCGCTCTCCGATGCCGTAACCGCATGGGGCGTGACCATGCGTACGCGAGGAAGCTCCCCTTCCCACCGCGCACCGCCCTGCTGGAGCGACACCATCTTTCCCGCATGCGCGGAAAAGAACCTCTTTACAGTCCTGTCCGTCAGGCTCTCAAACGTTATCACGACGAAGCGACCACCTTCCCTCAACCGCCCCAATCCACCGGAAAGCGAACGGGAAAGTTCACCCAGCTCGTCGTTCACCGCCATGCGCAGCGCCTG
Source organism: Limosilactobacillus gorillae (assembly GCA_963653155.1). Lineage (GTDB taxonomy): Bacteria > Verrucomicrobiota > Kiritimatiellia > RFP12 > UBA1067 > UBA1731. The sequence goes on along the minus strand of CAVJWR010000110.1, from coordinate 905 downwards.
GAACACCCTTGTTGCCGGATGGTGCGCCCCACGCCTTCCAACTGTACGCTCGACGAGTTCCGCCAACTGCAGTGTCGTCTCGATAGGATGAGAGCCACGCTCCCTGACTATCGCCTTCGCGATCCGCCTGGCGTTCGGCTCCTCGCCCAACGAGCGGAAAATGTCCGTGAGATCATCTTCGCTGGCGGAATTCGCCAACTCTGCCGCCGTCACCCCGCACGACCGATCCATCCGCATGTCAAGAGGCCCATCCGCCCTGAAGCTGAAGCCACGCTCTCCTTCGTCCAGTTGAGGACTCGAAACGCCAAGATCCAACAAAATCCCATCGACTACCTCCAATCCAAGCCTATCCAGTATTCCAGCCACATCGCCATGGTTGCCTTTGACAACCTCCAGCCCGTCAACACCCATCGCCGACACGTCTTTCAAGGCATCGTCATCGCGGTCTATCCCGATAACCCGCCCGCCACGGCGCACTATCTCCCGCGAATGGCCTCCCCTTCCGAGAGTGCCATCCACATATATGCCTCCCGGCCTTACGTTCAGGGCATCTACGGCTTCATTCAGCATCACTGGCGTATGCTTGCAGGTCATGCCTTCGCCCCTTCCCTCGCAAGCATCTTGCGCTTTGCCGCCACGGCCCTGAACTCCGTGAGATCCAGCTTTCCCGACTGCGACGCGGGCTTGAGCTCCGTAGCCCACAATTTGGCCTTGCGTATGCCGCCAATCATCGTCACTCCAGCCATTATGCCCGCATGCGAAAGCAACTCGTCCCCAATGCGGATACGTCCCTGTGCATCAACCTTGAGCATCTGCGAATGCGCCGCTATCGCCTGGGCATCGGCATCGGCATCATCGTCGAAAAGATCCGCATCCTGATATCTGGCAAGCGTACGCTCCATGAG
>CAVJWR010000109.1:0-10240 GCA_963653155.1 Limosilactobacillus gorillae | reverse complement strand
GCCACCTGTTCGTAAAGAGGGAGCGCCGTCGCCTGTGGTACAGCTGGCTCGCGGCGATCGGCAGCTGCCTTCTCGTGATGTCCGTTCTGCTGATCGCCCTCGCGAACACCAAGGGCGATGTGCAGGACGGCTTCATCCAGAAGGTGAAGTTCATCTCATCGCACGGCATGTTCGCGCTGTGGATCGGCTACGGGCTCGTATTCGGCGCCAAGTTCGCCGTGATGCTGTGGCACAGGTTCGTGCCGTCTCGCGCCACCGCTGGCGGCAGTGCGGCCAAACTGCCGCGCTGGATCGTCCTCACGCTTTGCGGACTGATGCTCGCCACGTCACTCATACCGATATACGAGAACTACACGAACGATCGGCTCGTGTTCGAGCTTGGCTCCGCCGAGCAGAACGGGCACACCTTCGGATGGCAGTTCGGCGCATGGCAACTTGACGGCGCGGAGGAAATCCGAGACGAACTCCTCGCAAGCGAAGAGCCCCTTCCCAATCCGCTATGGCCGGAGTCCATGGAGCCGCACTCCATATTCTTCGGCGGCACCGATCCGGGGCGCTTTGTGCCCACGTACATGATATATTCGGCGAACTTCCGTCCGGACGTGTACCTCATCACGCAGAACGCGCTTGCGGACGACACGTACATGAGCGTGGAGCGAGACCTCTACGGCGACGAGATATGGATTCCCTCTAAGGAGGATTCCGCCGAATCGTTTCAGGTGTACGTCGAAGAGGTGCAGAGCGGCAAACGCAACGCCAACGCCGACCTCAAGATCGAGAATGGGCGCGTCCAGGTGACGGGTGCCCTTGGCGTCATGGAGATCAACGGCATACTCACAAAGATGATGTTCGACCACGAGCGGCTTCGCCACGCGTTCTATGTGGAGGAATCCTATGTGATACAGTGGATGTACAAGTATCTCTCGCCGCATGGTCTCATAATGAAGATCAACAAGGATCCGAATCCGCTCACGCCGCAGATAATCAGGAACGACATGGAGTTCTGGGACTGGTACATGCGCCGTCTGCTGAAGGACAAGGCGTTCCGCCGCGATTTCGCCGCACAGAAGAGCTTCTCCAAGCTTCGCGCCGCCATTGCGGGCCTCTACTCCCATTCCGGACTCTACCGCGAAGCCGAGCAGGCGTTCCACGAGGCAGTGCTGCTCTACCCCGCTTCTCCCGAAGCGAGCTTCCGCTACATCCAGGAGGTGCTGATGCCCATGCGCAGGTGGAACTCTGTGGAGGATATCCTCGACTACACCGACCGCGTAGACCCGAACAACACCCGCACAAGGCCGATGAGGGACTACATGACGCGCATGAGGAGCCTCACCGAACAGATAGCGGCGTTGCAGGGCAAAGCCGCAAACACGGCCCTCAATCCGCGAGAGAACCTTCTGCTCTCCCAATGCTACTTCCAGCTCGGACAGTCCGCACAGGCGAAGACATACGCCAGCAAGGCCCTTGACGACAAGCAATCCGACAAGGATTTCGACTGCCTGAGCCTCGGTGCGCAGATACTTTCGCAGATAGGGCTTCGCGGCGATGCCGCACAGGCCGCCAAACGCGCATTTGCCGCCCTGCCGGCGGATGCGCCACCTCACGTCCGCAAGGAGCTTGCCGTGATCCTCACCAACGGCGGCATGCCGGCAGAGGCAAACTCTCTGCTGAACGAATATCTGAGGCGCTATCCGCAAGATGCGGAGGCTTGGCTTGCCTCCGCCCTCGCAAAGGACGCACTTTCGCAGGTGACGGAAGCGCAACGCGCCATAATACAGGCGTACCAGAGCGACGCGAACCTTACGATGGAACGCATCCGCACCTCGGAAGAGCTTCAGCGCATAGCGGCACCACTCTTCAGAAGGAAATAGGCGACGCGGTTACCGATGCTGTTTGACCGCACATTCCATCCGGACGAGGCGAATCAGGCGTTCACGACAGGGCGTCTGCTTGAGACGGGGACATACCGGTACGATCCGAAGGACTACCATGGCCCCACTCTGCACTATGCGGCGGCCGCGATCCAGAAGGTTGCGGGACACGATTCCACCGCCACGCTTGACGCAACACTGTTGCGTGTAACGCCGCTTGTGTTTGCGGTGATTACCATTCTCCTTGGGTTCTCCGCAGTGCGCAGAATCACGCGGAGCGTAGCCACCGGGCTTGCGTTCGCCGCCCTGCTCGCGACCGCGCCGATGTTCGTGTTCTTCGCGACGGACTTCATCCACGAAATGCCTCTCGCGTGCTTCACCATGATGATGTTTTGGGCGGCCGTTGGCTACTTTGTGCCGAAGGCCTCCCCCGAAAGGCAAAGCCGACCGGGACGGTATGCCCTACTGTTTGGGATTGCCGCCGGCCTTGCGTTCGCCACAAAGGAAACAAGCGTGCTGTCTTTCGCCGCTGCCGCGTTTGCCGCCATGCCATTCCTGCCGAAATGGCGCAGATACTGCGACTCGGACGCTAATGGCAGACTCAATGTTTCCAGCCATGCCGTACTTGCGCTATCCGGATTCCTTCTCACGTCCACCCTGCTCTATTCCTCTTTTGCGGAGGATTGGCAGGGTGTGTACGATGTCTTCATATCCGCTCCGCTGTCGTACGTCCACCGTGCGGCTGGAGATGTCGCATCATCCGGCGCCGCCGCGCACATCCATCCATGGTGGCAGTACCTCAAATGGGTATTCTGCGGCAATGTTGTCAAGGATGGCGTCATGCATTGGAGCTGCCAGTTCTCCGAAATCACCATCCTCGTACACATCTTTCTCCTGCAGTTGCCCGTGGTTGCCGTTTGCTTCGCGCTCAAGAAGCAGACAACCCCTTCAAGCAGGAACGGGTATCTCTACATCTGCGCATACACGGCAATTCTGTTTGCGCTATACTCGGCGATTCCGTACAAGACGCCATGGTGTTCTCTACAGATGCTGATGGGGGCGATGCTGTCCCTATCTCTCGGCTACGCGCTGATCGCCGATATCCTGTCAAAGGCATATCCGAATTCCCAAAATGCCAAACTTGCCACAATCCTGATTCCGCTGGCCCTTTCCGCCTCAGCGATATTCGGCGAACACCTGTATGGCATCCGCAAAATGGTTGCCAACCCGGACTCGAAGGACATTCCGTATAATTATGCGGCAGCATCTCCGCAGGTGAAGGACATGGCTGCGACAATAAGCGATGCGCTCCTTTGCCAGACCAACAGTTTCCCATTCGTAGCCGTAGCCGTCCCGACAGAGGACACGTGGCCGCTACCGTTCTATCTCCGCTCCGTGAATGGCAGGGTCGGGTATTGGACTCAATTTGAGGAACTTGAGGCACTTGCGGAGATTGGCGGGAAGCCGGATGTCGTTGTGGTTCCGGCAGAGGATGGCCACCTCGTGCAACCGCTCTTCCCGTATTTGAAGCACACGAAGCGCTTCGAGATGCGCCCGCACGTGCGCATCCGCGTGTTCTGGTGACGGCCACTCGTACCGACGGACAGCTTGCGCGGCGAGATCCGCCTGCACATCACTGACGGATTGTGCCGTCCCCGATGATCGTATACTTGTAGGTGGTAAGCTCTTCGAGCCCCATTGGGCCACGCGCATGGAGCTTGTCGGTGGATATGCCGATCTCGGCCCCCATCCCGAACTCAGCCCCATCCGTGAAGCGCGTTGACGCATTCCAGTACACGGCAGCCGAATCGACGTCGCGAAGGAAAAGCTCCGCCCTCTCCCTGTCGTTGGTGACAATGCAGTCGGAGTGGTGCGAACCATGCTCGTTTATGAAGGCTATCGCATCCTCTACGCCCTTTACGGTGGCGACGTTGAGGTCGAGCGACAGGTATTCCACGCCAACGCCATCCTCATGCAGAGTGACACCCTTGTCCTTCGCCCATGCCTTTACCATCGGCAGGAAAAGAGGGGCGAGCCGTTCATGCACGAGAAGGCACTCTGCCGCGTTGCACGTTCCCGGTCGCTGCGTCTTCGCGTTGTCGAGGATGGAAAGCGCCATTCCGAGATCGGCCTTGTCGTCCACATAGATGTGGCAGATGCCGTTGTAGTGCTTCAGCACCGGTATCAACGCCGATTCGCACATCGCTCGTATTAGGCGCTCGCCGCCGCGAGGAATAGCCACGTCGATCAGCCCGACGGAACGGACAAGGGCTGTGACCCCTGCATGGTCGGTGCTTTCGACCATCTGGACCAAATCAATAGGCAAACCGGATTTCTCAAGCCCGATTCGCACCGCCGCGTTAAGGGCCTGATTGGACTTGAACGCCTCCTTGCCGCCGCGCAAGATCACCGCGTTGGACGTCTTTATGCAAAGCGCCGCCGTATCCACAAACACGTTCGGACGCGACTCGAAAACGACCGCGATCACGCCAAACGGCTGGCGCACCTTGCGTATGTGTATTCCGCTTGGACGATCCCGCTCCCATATCAGCTCGCCCACGGGGTCGGGAAGCGTGGCGACGTGCCGCACCCCATCGACCATTGACCTGAACCGCGACTCGGTAAGGGTAAGCCTGTCAATCATGGCCGGCGATATGCCATTCGCCTTGGCCGCCGCGACATCCTCTGCGTTCGCGGCGTCAATCTGAGGCTTCATCGCCTCAAGCGCATCAGCAATCGCCATCAGGGCGGCGTTCTTGCTCTCCGTTGAATACGCCCCCATCTTCAAGGCCGCCGCACGTGCCTTGACCGCCAAACCATGAATAATCTCTGCTGTTTCCATGCGCGGCATTATACCACATATCGCCGCTTTGTTCATCCCATGGAATGCGGTGGCTCGTGGCGCACGATTTCCGCCGTCTCTAGATATATGACATCCTCGGCTATGTTCGTCGCAAGGTCGCCAAGGCGTTCAAGGCAACGCGATACGGTAAGGGCATCGAGATAGTATCCAGCTTCGGACGGATGAGCAAGGATGCCCTGCGTCGCCCGTGCATAGCTCTGCCGGTGGAGGGCATCAAGTTCGTCATCCGCTGCAAGCAGATCCCTGGCCGCCTTTGCGTCGCCGGAGGAAAGCGTGTGCAGTGCCTTTGTGAACATTCCGGTCGCGAGTGTGCCCATCGCCCGGAAATCCCACTTCTCGTCAACATCATGCCGCATTGCGTCGCCCACCCGGTCTGCAATGTTCACCGCCAGATCCCCTGCACGCTCTATCTCGCCATTTGCCTTAAGTATAGTGACTACGCGCCGCAAGTCCGTCGCGACAGGCTGGTATAGAGCGAGGATGTCGAGGCAGCGTTCCTCAATCACGTTCTCGGCAAGGTCTATCGCGGAATCGCCCTGTATCACAGCATCCGCAAGCTCCGTATCGCCCTGCTCCATGGCACGGACTGCCGAGTCCACTGCGGTCTGCGCCCGCGTCGCGTTTTCGTCCATCAGCTGCTCAAGGGCAGCGAGCGCCTTCTCGAAATGCACTTTCATCGTCATATCAGCCGAACCTCCCGGAGACATAGTCTTCCGTCTGCTTGTTTTTTGGATTTGTGAAGATTTCCTTTGTAGGCCCCACCTCCACGATGCGGCCCTTGTAGAAGAATGCGGTGATGTCGGAGATGCGCGAAGCCTGCTGCATGTTGTGGGTCACGATCACGATCGTAAAGCGGGAACGCAGACGATCCATCAGTTCCTCTATCTTCAGGGTCCCTACGGGATCAATTGCGCTTGTCGGCTCGTCCATCAGCAGAACCTCCGGCTCCGCCGCAATTGCACGGGCAATGCAGAGACGCTGCTGCTGTCCTCCGGAGAGCGCCATGCCGGATTCCCCAAGCTTATCCTTCACCTCGTCCCAAAGCGCAGCGCCTTTGAGCGCCTCTTCGACCCGGTCACGCATCTCGCCACGATTCATCTTGAAGTGGAGCCGGAGCGGGTAGGCGACGTTGTCGAACACGCTCATCGGGAATGGCGTCGGCTTCTGGAAGATCATTCCGACGCGTCTGCGCAAATCCAGAAGATCCACATCCGGCGCAAGGATGTTCTTTCCGTCCAGCAACACTTCCCCTTCCGCCCGCTGTCCGCGATGAAGCTCGTAGATGCGGTTGTACACGCGCAGGTGCGTGGACTTCCCGCAACCGGATGGCCCGATCACGGCCGTTATCCTGTTGGCCTCGATGGAAAGGTTGTTGTCAAACAGCGCCATATGGTCGCCATAGAAGAAGTTCAAGCCCTTCGTGACGATCTTGTAGCGTTTTTCAGATTCTGCCGTCATCTGTCTCTCTTTTCGTTAGTCATATGAACTTAAAGCGTCAGTCGATACCTATTGCCACTGCCAACCATATCTCCGTGACTTTGTGCCTCTGTGTTAAACGAGATTCATTTCCCCGAAGTACATCACCTTCCGCCAGATGTTTTCCTCTGCGCAATTGTCCGCACCGTGATGTTCAGCGCAAGTATTGCCGCAGCCACGACAAGCGCCGCCCCCCATCCTATGCGATGCATCTCATCGAACGGCGAATCCATCGTCGCATTCGTTATGAATACCGGTGCGGACGGAGTGGGCCCCGTGAAATAGCTCGTGGGCCAGGCATCGGCGTACAGTGCCGTGAATAGAAGCGGCGCCGTTTCGCCCGATACTCGCGCAATGGCAAGCAGGATGCCCGTAAGGAGTCCTCCCTTCGCGGAACGGCACACGAGCCCAAGCGTCACCCGTGCCCGCGTCGCTCCAAGGGCAAGGCCAGACTCGCGCATCGTATCTGACACGCCGGAAAGTTGGTCTTCCGCCGTACGCACTATCACGGGGAACATGAGTATCGCAAGGGCGACCGATCCGGCGAAACCAGAAAAATGGCCGGTGGTTGCCACAAGGATGCCATAGACGAATAGACCTACAATGACGCTCGGAACGCCCATCAGCGCATTTACCACGAAGCGGACAATCGATGCGAACCGCCCATCCCGCCCGAACTCGGCAAGCCATATCCCTGCCGCCATGGCTGGCGGAACCGCGATCATCGTCGCCCCTCCCGTGATCAGGGCCGTGCCGATGAGCGCGTTGGCGATCCCGCACTGCGCCTCGCCATACGGCTTTGAGCAATTCACAAGCAGTTCAAGCGAGATTGCCCCTGCGCCTTCGCGAAATATCGTAAAGAGTATCCACGCCATCAAGGCCAGCGCAACGAATGTGGCGAATGCGGAAAAGCCCCGCATCGACCTGTCAACGGCTCTCCTGAACATTGCCGGACGCATTTTCATCTCTTGTTCCCTTTCAGCAGTAGCCTCTGCGTGGCGCCTTGTATGACAAACTCAAAGGCGAGCAGAATCGCGCCAAGCCCGAAGAGCACACTGCGGTGAAGCCCATCCGCCTCAGCGAAGTCGTTGGCGAGCGTTGCTGCTATCGTCGTGCATCCGTCGAAAAGGCCTGTCGGAAGCGCATTCACCCCTCCACAGACGAACAGCACGGCCATCGTCTCCCCGAGCGCACGGCCAAGCCCTATGAGGATGCCGCCGACAAGCCCACGACGCTGTGCCCGCACCACGACGTTCCAAACCGCTTCCCAACGTGTGCAACCAACGCCCATCGCGGACTCGACAAGCGCAACCGGCGCCTGGGCAAGCACATCGCGCATAACCGCAGATATGTACGGCAGAACCATCAGTGACAGGACGAGAGAGGCAGAAAGGAGTCCGAATCCCGTTGTCTCCACGCCAATGCGCCCCAAAATGCCCTGCAAGAGCGGACAGAACACAAAGAGTCCCCACATTCCGTAGATCACGCTCGGAATCGCCGCCAAAAGATCGAGCGCATGCGCAAGCGGCTTTGATGCCCACGGCGGCGCACCGTTCACGAAAAGCGCAGCGGCGAATGCGAGCGGAACGGCAACGACGAGCGCAATGGCCGTAGTGGCGAACGTGCCAGCAAGTGCGCCTCCCGCACCAAACACACCTGAGGACGGATCCCATTCGGCGGAGAGCAGAAACCGAAAACCTTCCGCCTTCCATATGTCCGCCGATGCAACGGCAAGCTCGACAATGAGCGCGACAGTCAGGAGAAGCCCCACCGCCGCGCCGGTGAGGCATGCCAACCTGAACAGTCTATCGGTTGAGGCTTTCACTTCTCTTCCCTTGATAGCTTCCCTCAAACTTCACCGTGCCACTGGGATGTAGTGCAGCTTTTCGGCGGTTGGGGCGCCATTTGCGAAACACCAGTCGAAGTATGCCTTGAGTGCGACCTTCTTGCCGGCCGATGCGTCCTTGCGCGTCAATATGTATGTCTTGCCGAGTATTGGCCAAGTGGCGGCGGTCGGTTCCTCAACCTTGCCTCCGACCGATATCTTTGCAACGTTCAGCTTCGATTCAAGTGCGAACGTATATTCGGTGTATCCTATCGCTCCACGGATGCGGCGCACACTGTTGCATACTCCCGGATTCTTCTGCCCGGCGACCCCACAGGGCCATTTGAGCTGGGTGGCCGCACCGACCCTCTCCTTCCATTCCGGAGATACGGACGAGAGATAAGAAGTAAAAATGTGCGTCGTGCCCGAACCGTCGCCACGATGCACAACCGTGATCTTCAGGTCGGGCAATTTCTGTTCCGGATTGAGCGCCGCAATGCGGGCATCGTTCCAGCGCGTTATCTTGCCAAGATAGATGTCCGCAAGTGCCGGGCCGTCAAGCGTAAGGCCACCCTTCAGCCCCGGCAGGTTCACCGCCGGAACGACCGCTCCTGAAACCATATGGAACTGTTCAAGCCCCGCCGCCGCACAATCTTCGGCAGAAAGGGGCGCATCAGTTCCCGCAAAGTCTATTGTCCCGGACTTGATCTGGCTGATTCCAGCCGATGAACCTACCGACTGATAGTTGACCTTCGCGCCAAGTCCGGTCTGCGTGTAGGCATAACACCACTTCTGGTAAAGCGGAGCCGGGAAGCTGCCGCCAGCACCATTGAGTTCAACACGTTCGAACGCAGATGCGGCCAACGCCGCCGTCGCCGCGCCTATTGCGGCTGTGATGAATTTGATTTTAACGTTCATTTCCATTTTCCTTCTCTTCTATTTTCCCTTTGTTTTTCAGTGCGTAGTATGGACTTCCGATGTTTGGATTTCATGTCCGTTAGGTTAAAAGTCCGTTAAAAGTTCCAGACAAGCTCAACTCGGCCGAAAAAGGCCTGATGGTCCGAGCCATCCTTGAAATAGTCTCCCTTGCCGAAATATTCCCCCTGGAACGCAAACTTGCCGCCATGCAGGATGTCGGCGTCAAAGAGCTTCGCTATCTTCACTTCGTAGCGGATCTTTGCATATGACCCGCGAAACATGCCTGCGTCATCTTCACGCACGGCGGCGAACATCGGACCCATCTGGGCCTTTACCGTCGAAAAGCTCCACACGTCGCACCCGAATGCCAGGTGTGGATAGACGAGGTTCGTGTAGTCGTATTTGTTGTACATGGGCGCGACAGACTCGCCGAGGCCGGTTTCACGGTTGAATACCGCGTGCCAGGCATGCTTGCCCCGATCACCCTTGGAGTCGCCGGAGAGGACCCAGCATGCCCCGGTGAACTTCGGCTTGAACCCCGCCTTTGGCGCATACGTCAGCCCGGCATATCCCTGCCCTGCGACAAGATGATGCGAACCGACCTGCCCGGCAAGTTCCACTTCACCGCTCAACGTGTCGGTGAAACGCGGCAAAAGCCGTACGCCAACCGTGTGCGTATCGGTCGTCTTCCCTTCTTTGCGGTACTTCGAATCCTTGTCGCGTATTTCGCTTTTGGCGACATAGTATGCGTCATACCCAAAGTCCTTGCTGGCGCGATCCTGCCAATAGAGCCCGGCGCCGAACTCATCCTGTCCATATCCCGTTATGTCGTAATCCTGTGGCTTCTTGCCGTTCGCGTGTTCCTTGCCAAGCGTAGGAAGCCAATCCTCCTTAGCCTGATACAAGGCAAAGACATCAAGTGTGCGCTTGTCGTCCGCATGCCACGTGAGCCGCACCGCGTCGAAGTACGCCGAGCGCGAACCGTCTCCGCCAACGCCGTCCGAGATTATGCGCCTTGCGCCGAATGACATGTCCTGACGTCCTACCTTTGCGTCAATCGATCCGGGAAGATCCTTTGCCGAGAGGTAAAGGTTGTCTATGAACACCACGTCAGGCCAACGCTGTTTCCTTGAGCAGGAAAGAGGCCTGTTGTAATAGCGGAACTCGTCCGCAAGACGCAGAAAAAGCCCATAGTCCGAGTAGTTTGCGCCAATCCATGGACGCAAGCGGATGCGGGCATAGCTTGAGTAGTCGCTTTCGCCGCGCTTCGCATCCGGCAGGTTGTCG
>CAVJWR010000108.1:1643-10244 GCA_963653155.1 Limosilactobacillus gorillae | reverse complement strand
CCCTGCCGATTATCCATAGCGGCAGCATCACTACGGCGGTGGCTGCGATGAACTTGCAGACGGTCGCGAATTCCATCCGCAAAAGCCCCACTGAACGCACATCCTGTCCGTTGGGCACACGGTTCTGGACGCATGCACGATTCGCGCGGAATCCGCCAGTCGAAGAGACCACGCACATTGCCGCGCCGAGCAGAAGCAGCAATCCGGCAAGCGCCGCGAGCGGAAGGAACGGGTCTCGCACCGCCTCAAGCACCGTATAGCTCTCGTGCGCCGAATCATACGAGTTCTGGTATATCCACCAGCCATTCCACCGCAGGGGATGGTTTACGGATATCGATGCGTGCACCGCCCGAGGCTTGGTCTTGCCCGCATCATCGGCATTTCCCATCGACAGCATATGCACGTCGCTTACATACTGCCTTGGCTTTCCGTCCGGATACTTCGGCACGGAAAAGCGCTTCAACGCAAGCACCCCATTCTGGAGTGCCGCGCTTTCGCCTGGACGTAGCGCAACCTGCATGCGCGGCGGCATGAATATCGCCTTCAGGGCGAGGGATGCGATCGCGAGCAAAAACCCTATGTGCAGCAAATGTTTCGCCATCTATGCAATGTATCCAATAATGAAGCAAAGCGGCGACGTTGCGCGGCGAATAAGCCAGATTCTGTTCACGCCTTGCGGCGCTCCAATCATTCATCTAAGCGATCAACCCGGAATTTCACCGCCATCCCGAAGGACGGCGAACTGAGCGGGCCGCCCATTCAATCCCCTATTTGATCTTGCTCCGAGAGGGGTTTACCCTGCGTACGTCGTTTCAGACGCACCGGTGGTCTCTTACACCACCCTTTCACCCTTGCCCTTGCGGGCGGTCTGTTCTCTGTGGCACTTTCCATCGCGCAGGATCACCCTGCGCCTCCCAACCTTTACGGAAGGGCCCTCTGCCCTGCGGAGTCCGGACTTTCCTCATCCTTGCGGATGCGATCGGTCACTCGCGCAACGCCGCCAAAAATCAAAGATCGCGGTAAAGCATGCGACCGCAGTTCGTGCAGGCCACAAGCTCCATCTTATGATCGACCATCTGCTCCGTCGATGGCGGAACCTTCAGATGGCACCCCTCGCAGACGCAATCCGAATTGAGCGTGACGGCAACGGGCCAACGCTTCGTGCGGATGCGCTCATAGTAGAGAAGAGTACGTGGATTGACGAGCTTCGCCTTCTCGGTACGCTCAACGGCGAGCCGATCCAACTCTTCCTTTACTGCGGCAAGCCTTTCATCCAGCTCCCTGCAGAACTCGTCCACGCCACCGCTCTCGCCGCTCACGGCCTCCTCGGCCTCCTTGACGCCGCGCTCAAGGCGGGGAAGCTCATCCATCATCGCGTAGCCTCTCGCCTCTGCCTCCTCCGCCTCTCGCTCAAGGCCCTCAATGGCCATAGAAAGCTGTTGATATTCCTTGTTGGAGGAAGCGGATGCCTGAAGTATCTTCAACTCCTTCACGCGATCCTTTGCGGCAGTGGCCTCACCCTCGGCATCTTTCACGCGCTGCTGGGCAACCGTCAACTGGTTGCGGGCAATCTCAAGGCTCGCATTGACTCCTTTCAGACGTGCCGACTCCTGCGCCTTCCTCATCGGGAGATCCTTCGCCTCGCGCTCAAGCTCACGAATGCGCCCGTCAACTTCCTGCAAATCAATCAACGTCTGGATGGGATTCACCTTTACCTCCTTGCGATTCCAAATAAAACGGCGCGTATTATACCAATTTTCGCCTATCTACGCAAGCGAACGGGCTGAAAGTGAGGGAAAAACCGCACAATGCCGCAACGCAAATCCGGAAATAATGCCAGACGGTTTTCCACATCCGGACTTTATGGTACAATAGCCGCCGTTATTGTCCAACATAAAGAAGCCACTTTCAACGCAACGGCATCACTTTTGGCATACAAGGAATCCGCATGAAAATCATGATATCGGCATTCGCAACGGCAATTCTGCTTTCGGCAGAAGCGGCCACACCCGAAACGTCAACGAACTTCGTGAAGTTCACCGACAACAAATCCGGAGCGGTGAGCTATCTGCTGAAACCTGGGCAATTTGGATTCAACCAGCAATCCATATACTTTACCGCACAAAGCATGACGGATGATGGGCGATTCCTCATCTTCAACACGGCTAACGACGAACGGGATCGTGGGGCGAATCACAGCAAGCACCTCTGGTTTGTCGATTTCCTTACGGACGAGGTTCGCCATTTTGCCGACATCGGCGGAAGGATTCCGTTCCTCGACGTGAAGACGGGAGAGGTATACTGGATTGACGGCAATGGCGTACACAAGCGCGATTTGAGGACAGGAGGCACGAACGACGTGATTGTATGCCCACTGCCACCCGAACTCATCGCAAAGAAGAATCCGAAAAAGACTCGCTACTGTACGCATATTACACTGACTGCCGACCGTACCAAGGCCTTTCTTGACGTAGAGATTGATCGCACATACATCCAAGGGATGCTTGACTTCAAAACCGGCAAGTGGACCCAATGGACAGATGCGGATTTCTGCTGCAACCACGGTCAGATAAACCCGGCGAACGACAGGCTTGCCCTTATGGCCATGGAATACGCCACACGAATGACACTCTCCGAACTCGGCAGAGAGAGAATGAAGGACGAAAAGATGAGGTGTGCGCCATACGTCACGGAAGTGCTGCGTCCACGTGACACGGTATATCCACGGCTATGGCTGTGCGAACCAGGGCGGAAGACGATGATTCCGCCAGAGCTGTACAACTATGCCACGCACGAGAACTTCACGGCGGACGGCAAGGGATTCTACTACTGCGCAAAGGGTGTTGTCCTGTATGATCTTGCAAGCCGCCGCCAATGGCAAGTGAATCCGATATCCACGCAACACGCCACAATGTCCGCAGATCTGCGGTACGTCACGGGGGACTGTTCCCGCGACGGGTGGTGGCGCGGATGCGCATGGACGTGCATGTTCTGGAACCGCGACACGCATCGCGGAATATACATATTCTCAAAGCGTCCAAGGATGAACTCCCGCGACAATGAATCAAAGCTCCATCCCGATCCGCACCCGCAGTTCGTATGCAAAGACCGGTACATCGTCTCCACCATGATTGGCGACGACTGCCGCATGAACCTGTGCGTCACGCCAGTCGCGCCGCTCATAGCCGCGACAAGCGACCCGGCCACCGCGCCGAAGCCGATGCAGGCCCCTTTGGAATGGAATCCCGGCAATCCACTCGACACTCCGTACGAGGTTGAGATCGACAACAAGCAGCTGATCAAGCTCGAAAAGCTATCCAGGCCATTTGCGGATGCCGCCATCCCCACTTCCTCCTTCGCCGTCGAAGCGAAAGTCCGTGGCAAGACGCAACGCGTGCCTGTCATCGGGCTCAAGGGACATGACTATGAAAGGCAAGTGCGTGTGCGCTTCCTTCCGCCTGCGGGAACCGAGAGCCTTGCGCTTATTGGCGACGCAAACACACGGTTCGACGTGGAAGGCAACGCCAGCTGCGACAACCTTCTGCTGGACATGCTTGACGAAACCCGCATTCGCGACTGGAAGCCAGATGTCGGTGTGGCGGCATCGACCAGCCGCGTTCGGGACGGAATGCTGATCGCCGGATGCGGCGGCAATGGCAATGATGGCGTATCATGCACTGTAGCCCTCCCATCCAATGCGGGCGGGAAGCCCGTGCAATTCGAAATGGATGTGAGATCCCTTTCCGCAGACGGATGGGACAACCCAATCATCATCGAACAGATTGACGGGGACGGAAATATCCTCCCCGGATTTGCCGTTGACCCTGATTCCATCGACAAGAAACGTTCACCTGAGAAGACCTGCTTCATCCGTGGCGAGGGACGGCTACATCCATCCGCAAAGGCATTGCGGATCCGTTTCATCCTGCCTATCGCAAATCAAGGCAACGTCTCAAATGGCGGGTTCAAACTGCTGATCACGCACGCCGTATTGCGGCCAACGCGCATGCTGCCTGCGCCAAAACCCAATGAATGGAAGGAAGCCAAGGCAAAGTGACGCAGCGAATGCGTCACGCTTCCGTTGCGAGCAGATCGAGATCGATCTCACCGTCAAAGACGGTTCTTACCGGACCGGTAAGCGTAAATCCAGTACCTTGCGATTGCCTGTAATCGCCTTCGACAATCAGGTCATACCCCTGCGAAGAGCGCACGTGCATCGGCAACGACATGCCGTGGGCCTCAACTCCAACCACGGCGGCGGACACCGCGCCAGTGCCGCATGCGCCAGACTCCGCCTCCACTCCGCGCTCATAAGTGCGGATTATCGCCTTGGATGAAGAGACGTACTGCACAAAATCCACATTGGTGCCATTGGGGGCGAATTCCTCCGAAAGCCGCAGGGCGCGGCCATCCACATCCACATCGACCTTTGCAACATTGGCAACAGGAACGATGAAGTGGGGCACGCCAACGACAAGGTAATCGCCCGAAACGCCGCCGACCGACAGGCCATACCTACGGTCACGCGGCTCAGGCATCCATATCTTCACAAGCCCCTCCGCGACAATCTCGGCATCGACAAGGCCGGCTCCGGTCTCAAATGTCATCGAATTGGATTTGGCCGCCCCAATCCGCCTGGCGAATGCCGCCACACAACGCGCTCCATTCCCGCATAGGTCTGCTTCCGTTCCGTCCGGGTTATAGAACGTCATCCTGAAATCCGCACGGCTGGAGTTGCGCACAAGTATAACCCCCTCACAGCTGATGCCCGTGCGGTCTGCCGCCATCGCAGCAATCAGGTTGCCTCGTTCGGGGAAGGATTCGTCCCTATCGTCAATAAGCACGAAATCGTTCCCTGCGCCATGCATCTTCGTGAAATTGATTTTCGTCATTGGGCACCTCCAAAGATCGACCAGAACGCAGAGGCGGCATCGGGCGTATCTGGCGCATCGTTGCCGCCCGTCAATTTGGCGAGATCAGCCAATATGTTGAATGCCTCGGAAAGGACGACATCATCCTTCTTTTCTCCATTCTTTCTGCCCAAGGCGGAATCCTCAAACACTTCGTCTTCGCCAAAATCGGCAGACTCTTCGGCCTTGCGCATCTCTCTCTCTTCGCGCATCTGGGCCATACGCTTCGTCCGCTCAAGCGACACGGACTTCGCCTCGGCGTTGTCATGGAAGAGCTTTACAAGCTTGAGATGCGCCTTGTACTTCGGATTGTCCTTGAGTCTCGCGGAGGACAGGGCCTTGAGCGCTCCAGTGTACACATTTAGATTCCATACCTGCGGATACGGGGCCCGACCGACCCGCGTCCACGGAAGTGCGTTGGGCAGCTTGTCTTCGCCGATGTCAAGTTCCTCAAGGAATCCGGGGATATTGATGTCCGCCTCAACTCCCTTGACCTGCGTAGAGCTTCCGTTGATGCGATAGAAGCGCGAAGTGGTGACTTTCATTGAACCGTATTTCTCCGGCCCAATCCTTCCCACGACCTCCTGTACGGTCCCCTTGCCGTGCGTGGAATGGTCTCCCACGACAATCGCCCTACCTGTATCCTTCAGCACACCGGCGACAATCTCCGAGGCAGAAGCAGAAGCCCTATCCGTCAGGACTATAAGCGGCTTGCGGTAGGCGAAGCATGGCTGATCCCTGAATACGGGCAATGCCTGCAAACCCCGGTGGTCGCGAATAAGCACAACCGGTATCGGGTTCCCACGATATGACGGCCACAGGAAAAGCTGTGCGAGGAACACGGCCTCTGGAAGTGCGCCGCCGCCATTGCCCCGAAGGTCGAGGATCATCCCCTGCGAATCTATGGCATTGAAATGAGCGACGTATTTTGCGACGTCAAACGAGCACGAGCGAAATGCCGGATCGTCAGGTTGCTTGTCGAACGTGCGGTAGAACCCCGGAAGCTTCACGTAGCCGAACTTGTTCGTCACGCCATTCAACACAACCTTTTCCACACGCCCCGTTGCCGCCTGCTCGTCAAGCTTTATCTCATCGCGTATCAATGGGATCCGCTTGCGTGTAGCCCCGGAAGGATCGCTGCGGGGGATTATCTCAAGGACGACCTTCGAACCCTTTGGACCACGAATCTTGCGTATCGACTTGCGCATTGGCTTGTACATCACATCCTCGATAGGCCCCTCGCCCTGTGCCACCCCAACGATCTTGTCCCCCCGCTTTATTCGCTTGTCGCGGTCTATGGGGCCGCCTTTCATGACCTCGACTATCTTCAAGGCTCCATCATCCATGGAAAGCACCGCGCCAACGCCGCACAGGGATAGCGACATGTCCATGTCGAAATCCTCCTTGCGCGTGGGAGACATATAGTCGGAATGCGGATCGTAGGCCTGACATACGGCGCTCATGTAGCGCTGGAACACCATTTCCTCGTCAGGCTCGGTAAGCACCTGCACGTATTGGCGGTAGCGCTTGAGTAGATTGTCCTTCGGCGTCAGTTCCGGCTCCTTGAAGTCATCGTCATCTTTCTTCGGTTCCTTCTCTTCGGCGACCTTCTCAGAATCCCTGTCAGACTCCTCCTTGTCAAGCTCGCGATTCAAGATGATCGAAAGCATCTCATTCTTGATGCGCTTGCGCCATATCTCGTTCTGTTCATCCACAGTAGCCGGCCACTCCGCATCCTTGCGCCGCCACATGTAATCCTCGTCAACAGAAAAGTCGAACTCCGTCTTGGCCAGCAGGTTCGTCACATAATCCACACGCTCGGAAATGCGCTTTACGAACGTGCGGTGCATGTCATACACGAACGACACATCTCCGGACGCCAATGCATCGTCAATCCTGGTCTGCATCGTGGCAAAGCCATCGATATCAGACTTAAGGAAGATCATCCTGCCGTAGTCATAGCCAGTCACCAGATTAGTCCAGGCGCGTTGACTCATCTCATCATCGAAAGGCTTGCGCAACACATGTTTCTTTGAGAGCCATTTGAGCACTTCCTGAGCGACCTTGCCGTAATACGGCTGTGGCTCAAGGGCCGCAAAGGCATTTGTTCCGTCGGCAACGGCCGCACACAGGACGGCAATCGCCGCCATTGACACGAGACACTTCTTCAGAAAAGCAGATATGCCATACCGTACGCCCGCACACGCCCTCATCTTCACGCACTCGCCACACGAACTTTTCACTTGTTTGTCTCCATGAGCTGTACCAGTCTTGCAAGATCGCTATCCGAAATGCATTCCGCCTGGGACGGGATCCAGTCGAGAGTCCTGCTGGCGTTCATTACGGGCACCGACCCGCATGACGAGACGCCTTCTGCCAGAGTGTCCGTCGCAAAGCACACCACAGGGACAACGGTCATGTCGAATCCGATGCGCTTCAGCTTGGAGCGCACCCGATCTGCCTCGCGCTGCGCCTGCAGCACCGGATCCCTTGACGGCAGAGTGCCGTTTACGAGGATATGCCCTTCCGAGACCACAACGTTTCCCCGCCAGCTTTTCGTCTCTACGGAGAACACGCCTGACGGCCCTACGACGACATGATCCACATGCTCGCCGCCGGCGACAAAATCGTGGAACACGTGATATGATTCCGGCAGTTCGCCGAGGATGTTCGCGACGCGCTCTTCGCCGCGAGCCCCCCTGAAGAAACTCTCCACGCGCCTAAGCCCCTTGCGCCAGTACACGACCACCGCAATGAGCGCCGCGACGAAAAGCATCGCGAACGGCACAGGATAGGAACCTAT
Organism: Limosilactobacillus gorillae; assembly: GCA_963653155.1. Classification (GTDB taxonomy): domain Bacteria; phylum Verrucomicrobiota; class Kiritimatiellia; order RFP12; family UBA1067; genus UBA1731. Next base: position 2,531 of record CAVJWR010000108.1, on the reverse strand, counting down.
GATCAGGGCGGATAGGAACGCACCGAGCAGAACGAACGACAGGAACAGCGGCCAAAGGGACAGGACAGTTCCCCTCACTCTCGCCCATTCTCCCGCTACGCCATGCTGTCTCGCCATACGCTCCCTTCCGCCTGATCTGGCAGACGTCAGACCAGCCCGCGCTTGACGAGCTGTTCGGCGATCTCCACTGCATTCAGTGCCGCGCCGCGCAAAAGCTGATCGCCCGATATGAACATATCGATGCCCTTCTTGTCGTTACGCGATATGTCCTGCCTGATGCGGCCCGCGAGGACATCGTACTTCGCAGTCGCGTCCAGCGGCATCGGATATCCCCCATTGAGAGGATCGTCCACAACCCTTACGCCCTCGGAATGGGAAAGTATCTCACGAACCTCTTCAGGCGTGATGTCCTCTTCGAACTCAAGGTTAAGGGACTCGGAATGAGCTCGCGCGATCGGGACGCGCACCGATGTACACGAAAGCATGAGATCCGGGGCATGGAGCATCTTTCGCGCCTCGTTGCGCATCTTAAGCTCCTCAAGCGTATACCAATTCGTCTCGTCGAACTTGTCGATGTGCGGGATGAGGTTGTACGTAAGCTGGTGCTGGAAAGCCTTGACCGTGAGGGGCTTCCCGTCCACGTATTCGCGCATCTGCGTCTCAAGTTCAGCGAGGCCAGGTGCGCCAGCGCCGCTCGCCGCCTGATATGTAGAGGCGATAAGCCGTTTGAGTTTCTTCGCGCGGTGCAGAGGTGCGACCGCCTCAAGCATGATGGCCGTGGTGCAGTTCGGGTTGGCGATCACGCCCTTGTTCCAGTCAAGGTCTTCCGCGTTCACCTGAGGAACCACCAAAGGCACATCCGGATCCTGACGGAACGCGCGCGAATGG
>CAVJWR010000108.1:0-1541 GCA_963653155.1 Limosilactobacillus gorillae | reverse complement strand
TCGCCACATCGGTCTTCCCGGCGAAAAGGACTATATCCAGCCCATTGAAGCTATTCTCGGTAGCAGGCAGCACATGATACGTCTCGCCAAGTATCTGCTCGTCACGCTCACGAGAAGCGAACACCTGCACCTTCCCGCAAGGGAATTTGCGATCCTTCAACACCTTGATCATCTCAGTACCGACAGCGCCGACACCGACGAGACCAACCTTATACTCTTTCGACATCATAAACTCCTTTGAAACAAAACATCGTGTAATTATATCAAAAATCAGACTTGCCCGCACATTGGCTGTTTTGCTTCTTTGCCATGGCAAAGAAACGTCCAAGCGCATCCTTCAGCAGCTCCACACGTCGTCTGTCAGTGCCGTCGCGATATCCCTCAATGTAGATGAGACGCGTCCGACCGTTCGCATCCTGACGCGGTTCGTCCTTCCACGCCGGCGCACCATCTGTCGTAATGACGGGTTTTCCATGCTCCAGCGCCTCGGCCACCACCAAGCCAAAGTTCTCCGATAACGTGGGGAGGCACAGGACATCGCACCAGTCCCATGCCGCCTCCTTTTCCGCACCCACGGCGTTCGAGACAACGCGAAGCTCGATGCCACGATTCTCACTTTTGCCTAAAAGGGAGAATCGTTCGTTCAACGCCTGTACAGTCTGCTCAAGGTACGCAATGCCCTTCAGCGGATGGCGACGCCCAAGATAGAGAACGTGCATTGCGCGGTCTTTCGCCTGAACAGGCCACTCCAGAGGACGGCTCAGATCAAAGAACTGCTTTAGATCTATTGTCTCGAACGTGCCTTTCAGTCCCCACACGCGATTCCATGCAGCCTCCCATGGCCCTGTCACGACGATCCTGTCACTGAGGTCAAACAAAAGCCGTTCGACTGGCTTCACCAGTCGTTTTTTCCACGCGCCTTGCCGTTCGAGATAAATCGGGCTTAAACTCCCATGCGTCATTCGCACGAGCTGTCGTCCGCACAGCTTGGCCTTTAGGCATCGCCACCACTTGTCTGGTGTCCACATGCCATGCACCCAGACCTCATTTGGCTTGATAAGGCCTTTCGCTCGAAGAAGGGAATCGACTACCGCCATGCCGTTTACTTCGCACACAGTCCCTTCCCTCCCTCTTCAGCATCAGAGCCAAACAGCAACCCACTCGCCAAAACTTTCGCAAAGAAACATTGCCGCAAAATCCTCTCGCGCATTGACACTGGGAACAACCATGCAAAAAAACGGAATGGCCATAAGAAAGCCAAAAGAGATGAACGCCAATGAACATCCTTCGTCCCATGCGCAACATTCCACCAAAGCTGATACTGCGGCGGATATACCGGCGATACCTTGTCATGGAAATGGTGCCCCACACCAGTCAAATGATAGACGGCAGGGACTCGCCAATCTCCAAGTCCACGCAAGACGTCCCAGCAATCCGGCAGCAATGAGCAATCTTGGTTGTACAACACGTTGAGAATGTCCTGATCCGCATATGGTGGCGTACCGAATCGGCGCACGAGATCCAATGCGCACTCGCTTAGA
>CAVJWR010000107.1:8628-10308 GCA_963653155.1 Limosilactobacillus gorillae | reverse complement strand
CGCGCGGAGATGCACAGGCTGGAGAGGGTCATCAACTCGATCCACCGGAGGCTGCCCGGCGGGAAGACGGCCTATGAATACGACACCGCATACGCAAAGGCGGCCTGAGGAGAAACCAGATGAGAATGTTCGGACTGCTGCCGAGACCGCTCGAAAAGATATTCAGGAATTTGACCCACCTGGGTTGCAATTCACCGCCACCATGCAAAATACCAATCTGCCATCTCACTCTTTAAACTAAAAATCGCAGTTGAACTCGAATGTCTCACACGGAAGCAGAAGCTCCGTGCCTCCGTGGCTCCGTGTGAGACATCCAAATCCCAACTGTCGTTCTTAAAAAAGCACTCAAGTCAATCGTTCAAGGGCCTTTGACGACGCTTCGGCAATTGCCCCGAACAGCGACTTTCCGTGCGAATCCATGGCGACAACGCACGGGAACGCCTCCATGCGAAACGCCCAGCAAGCCTCCGCCGCGCCCCATTCCTCAAGGAAATGCACTCCGCAAACTTCCTTCACGCAGTCCGCCGTAAGCGCCGCCGCGCCGCCAACCGCCTGGAGATACACGCAACCGTACTTTGCGCATGCGGCAAGGGTCGCCCCGTCCATGCCACCCTTCCCGATTATGAGACGCGCACCGCTTTCGCGTATAAAGTCCGGCTCGTACGGGTTCTCCCGCACGCTTGTGGTCGGGCCTGCCGCCACCACCTTCCATTTGCCGCCCTTCTCGACGACAACGGGGCCGCAATGGAACAGCGCACCATTCCTGAAATCCACCGGGATTTGCCCGCCATCCGCGAAATGCTTGTGGAACCTGTCGCGTCCCGTATGCACAATGCCGGACACAAGCACGGTATCCCCGGCGACGAGTCCGCGCACATCCTTTTCCATGAACGGATAATCAAGCCTCTTCACGATGCGACCTCCAAACCGAACCTGACAGTGCGCCTGCGCAATGCCCAGCACATGTACGCGACGGTGACGAAGAAACTCGCCGGAACGCGAGGCCGGCTTCCGATCTTCACGCCCAAGAGCGTGGTCTTGCCGCCAAGCCCCATCGGGCCGATGCCAAGCGAATTCGCCTCCTTCAGCAAGCGTTCCTCAAGCTCGGCGAGTTCACCGCACGGATTCCTGTCTCCAAGATTGCGGAGCAGCTGCAGTTTAGCCCCCTCGAAGCCGCCCGCACGGTCGCCTCCAATGCACACTCCGAGGATCCCCGGCGCACAACCGTATCCCTGCGCCCTATGGACGGCGTCAAGCACGCACTTCCGCACCCCCTCAAGATCGCGTCCCGCGCCAATCGACGCATCCGGCAGGGAATACTGGCGGCTCATGTTCTCCGAGCCGCCCCCCTTCATCAGCAACGTGACGGCAGGGGCCGATTTCGCGCGAACTGCGGCGACATAGTGGATCACCGGTGCGCCATCGCAGACATTTGAATCCACAGATGCCCCAGATACGGAATCTATCGTATTGCGCCGCAGCCATCCCATCTTGGTGGCATGGGCTACGGCATTCTTTATCGCAACCGGCGTTACGGCATTACGCAATCGCTCATCCACGAAGAACGTGAGGGTGCCGGTATCCTGGCACATCGGGGTGCCGTTGCGCTGCGCAAGCTCTGCATTCTGAAGAAGCGTCCCGAGGATCATGCGGGCGGAAGAGCCCTTCGCCTCGCGGAGC
>CAVJWR010000107.1:3695-8618 GCA_963653155.1 Limosilactobacillus gorillae | reverse complement strand
GCGCGTCAAGAACGTCTTTCGAGAGTGAACTCGACGTCCTGCGTATGAGTGACGCAATCCTTTTTTCGATTTCCATGGCTGGGAATTATATCAAAGATTGCGCCATACGCCCGGTCACTCGTATCTCAGGCAATCTATCGGATTGAGCTTTGAGGCGCGGTATGCCGGATAGAACCCGAAGAAGAGGCCAACGAACGACGAGAAGAGGAACGCGCCGAGTGCGCTCGACCATTCAATGAGAATCGGCCAGTTCTGCAGATTGCCTATCAGCTTCGCGCCGCCGACCCCAACGGCCACGCCTATCGCCCCGCCTACGGTGGATAGCACCATCGCCTCAAGTATGAACTGCCAGAGGATGTTCGCGGGTGTCGCCCCGATCGCCATTCTCAGGCCGATCTCCTTGATGCGTTCCGTCACGGATACAAGCATGATGTTCATTATGCCGATGCCACCCACCAGAAGGGAGATCGCGGCCACTGCGGTGAGCAGTATCGTCATCAGGCTTGAGACGGAGCCGATGGTATTCATTATCTCCGTGGTGTCGCGGGTCTCGAAATCGTCATCCTGATAGTCCGCAAGCCTGTGCCTCTGACGGAGCAGAGCAGTTATCTCGCGCTTCGCCTCGTCAAGGTCGTCCATCGAATACAGCGAGAGGTTCATCATGTTTATCGACTTGAACGTCGATCTCTGCAGCACCCGGCCAACGGTCGTGTAGGGTGCCATTACAGTGTCGTCCTGATCCTGTCCCCACCCGTTCGCGCCCTTTGCGGCAAGTATGCCCACGACCTTGAAAGGCATGCCCTTGATGCGGAACGTCTTCCCGATCGGATCCTCATCCCCGAAAAGGTTCGCCTTTACGGTGTTGCCGATCACGCACACGCGCTGGTACATGCGCTCCTCCTCCTCCGAGAAGAATCGCCCCTCGCTTATGCCCCAATTCCGTATGTCCGGCATGTCCGTAGATACGCCACTCACGCGGCTCTGCCAGTTCTTCCCCTGGTATATCATCTGGCACGTCACGTTTACCGTAGGGGATACGGCCGCGACAAGGTGCGACAGCTCACGCTTGATCGCCCGCGCATCCTTGGCTGTCATTGTCTGGCCCTGCCCCATCCCCGTGGAGACGGCATTGCGGTTGCGCCGCTCCGGAAACACCATGATGAGGTTGTTGCCCATCGACGATATCTCCTGCACCATCATGGTCGAGGCGCCCTTGCCTATCGCAAGAACGGCGATGACGGCGGCGATGCCCACGATTATGCCGAGGCACGTAAGGAGGGAGCGCGTTTTGTTCCGCACGATCGCAAGCATTGCGACCTTGAATATCATCAGGAAATTCATGCCGTCAGCTCGTCCTTGATCAGGTGTCCGTCACGCATCACGAGGTGGCGTTTCGCGTACGCCGCGATGTCATCCTCGTGAGTCACCATTACGATGGTTATGCCCTCGTTGGAAAGCTCCGTAAAGAGGTTCATTATCTCCACCGACGACTTCGTGTCGAGGTTGCCTGTCGGCTCGTCCGCGAACAGCACCGGCGGCTCGTTCATCAGTGCACGTGCGATGGCGACGCGCTGCTGCTGTCCGCCAGAAAGTTCCGCCGGGGTGTGCGTGCCACGTCCGCCAAGCCCGACGCGCTTCAGCAGCTCAATCGCGCGGTGCCGCCTCTGCGAACGGGATAGGCGGCCAAGGTATATGTCGGGAAGCTCCACGTTCTCGATTGCGCTCGTGCGCGGCAGGAGGTTGAAGTTCTGGAACACGAATCCGAGCTTCCTGTTGCGGATTATCGCGAGTTCGCGTCTGCTGCGCTGGGCGACCTCAACGCCATCCAGCAGATAGCTGCCGGATGTCGGCACGTCGAGGCACCCCAATATGTTGAGCATCGTCGACTTGCCGGAGCCTGAGGCACCCATGATGGCGACGAACTCTCCATTGTCTATCTTGAGCGAAACCCCGTCCAACGCCGCCACAGGCTCTTCGCCAGCGGAGTACATCTTCCTGAGATCCCTTATCTCTATCAGGCTGCTCACTTCGTCTCCAAACGATGGCTATGCCACGGTGGCCGCATCCATCTCGGCGCATATCGCGCGGGCCGCTGCCGCCGGATCTGGCGCACCGAGTATGGGCCGTCCAACGACGAGGTGCGTCGCCCCATCCCTTACGGCATCTGCGGGCGTGGCGACCCTCTTCTGGTCGCCTACGGACGATCCGGCTGGACGCACGCCCGGCGTCACAAAGAGCGTCCCGGCCTTCAGCATCTTCGACAGTTCGCCCACTTCCTTCGGCGAACACACAAGCCCGTCCGCACCATTCGACGTAGCGAACGAGGCCATCGCCTTCACTTGATCCGCCGGGGTACGGCCCTTTACGCCGATATCCTCAAGGTCACTCTGGTCAAGCGATGTAAGCACCGTAACGGCAAGTATCTTTGGCGCGGCGGCACCGAACTCCGCTGCGGCATCGTGCGCGGCGGCGATCATTGCCTTGCCGCCAACCGAATGGATGGTCATGAGGTCAACACCAAGCTTGCCGCCAGACCTCACGGTGCGTTCTACGGTGCGCGGAATGTCATGGAACTTCAGGTCGAGAAACACCTTTTTGCCGAGATCTTTCACGGCCTTCACCACGTCAGGCCCCTCTGCCGTGTAAAGCTCCAGCCCTATCTTGTAGAAGCCCACGGCATCGCCGATGAGCCTGATCTTTTCGACCGCCTCGGCCCTCGTCTGCACATCCAAAGCCGCTATGAGTTCCGCCATAATCCATTCCTTTCACATACGAAAATTTTACGTAATTATAGCACAGAAGCAAACGGCATTAAAGTGACCTATCGCGAATGGCCACCGACAATCTCAATGTGTACCGAGAACCGTGGCGGTGCGGATGCGAGCGTAGCAAGCCGCTTCCTTATCGAGGCGAGCCTTGAACGCAAGGCAAACGATGCGGAAGCCGACCCGACATGAAGGAACAATCTGCCGCCGACGCTGCCGGATGCGCCCGCGACCCACTTTCCGGGCTTTGCGACAAGATTGGGGAAGAGCGTCTTCCACTTTGCGCACACCTCGTCGAAGAACGGCGACCTGTCCCTGGTAAGGTCCGCCACTATCGAGTCAAGCATATCCCCTGTACGCGACGACGGCGTCCTGAACGCCGGCACATCGCCATCGACGGGCAGGGAGAAATCCACGGAAGCCATTCCCCGCTCCCGCTTCGCCGCCGCCTTGGCCCTTCGCTTGAAATATGGATCGTACATCAGGTATGGAATAGACGGACGGGAGGAGACCTTCCAAGCGCCCCCTCCCGCCAGACACATGGAGGTGCCGCGCAATGCCCAGCACCCCTACGCCATCATCAGGCCTTCGTGGAGAAATACCCCACGAACGGCTTGCCGCCCGCAAGCACCTCGCGCTTGACAGGATCAAACGTGCCGACAAGACCCGTGCGCATGGCGGCGTTCGCCATGATGAGCGACACGGTGTGCCAATATCCGGCCTCGACCGGCGCATTCGGATCCTTGCGGTTCCTCACGCACTCCATCCAGTTGCGCATGTGTGCGCTGGTGAGCGGATCGCCGCCGGTGTTCGCCGCCGTCTCCGCCTTCTGGTAGTTGCTCGTAAGCTTTTCCTCGTGCGGCTTGGCGCGTTCCACGCCTTCATTCGAGACAACGCCCTTTATGAGGTCGATCGTCCCGTTGGGGCCGTAGTACTTCTCCACGTTGCCGCGAGCGGCGTTCGTCTGACGGCTCTGGAACACGGCCTGGAATCCCTTGCCGGGATTGTTGTCCACACCATACTCAAGGATCGTCGTGAAAGTGTCGTAGCTCTGGCGCCCGTCATTCCAGGCATACGTTCCGCCGGAGGCGACCGCCTTGCGCGGATAGTTGAGCCCGGTGAACCAAGCGACCGTATCGATCTGGTGGCACATCCACTGCCCGGGGATGCCGGAAGAGAACGGCCAGAAGAGACGGAACTCAAGGTACTTGCGCGGATCGAACGCATACTTTGCGGGATCGCGGTCGAGAAGCCACATGTTCCAGTCGATATCCTCGCGCTTCAGGGACTCCACGAGCTTTTCGCTGCGGCGCCAGCGGCGCGACTGGTTCACGTTCCAGCACAGGTCGATGAACGAGATGTTGCCGAACTTTCCGCTCTGTATGTACTCCTTTGCCGCATGGTAGGCCGTGCCGGAACGCCTCTGCGAACCGATCTGCACCACTGCGCCTGGGGCGAATCCCGCCTTGCGCTTGGCATCGACGGCATCCTTGAGCATGTTGGCCGAATACATGTCTTCCGCCATGGGCTTCTCGCAGTAGGCATCCTTTCCTGCGTTCACCGCGTGGGTGGCGTGCTGGGCATGCTGGAAGTCTGCCGTGGAGATGATCACGGCATCGATGTTCTTGGCCTTCTCGTAAAGCTCGATGTCGCTTCCGTAAGTGTCGATGGGATGGCCGAGTTTCTTTTCGAGCTCAGGCTTCGCGTTCTCGAACAGGCGCTTCTTCCAGAGGTCGGCAACCGCGACGAGGTCGAAATTGAGTTCCTTCTGTGCAGCCATGAACGTAGGCAGCAAAGAACCCCTGAACCTGTCCGAATAGCCGACGCACGCCACACGGACGCGGTCATTGGCGCCCAACACGTTGAGCGACGGACCCGCCAATGCTGCGGCTCCAGCAATCTTCGCGAAATCCCTGCGCTTTATCTGGGCTTTTTCCTTAGGCATACATATCTCCTTGTAGTATTTGTCTGTTGGATCTGTAGTGTACCATTAGTTGTTCAAATGTCAATCGGCGCCAATGACGATTATTTCCTCTTGGGGAACACCGACGAGGACGCCACGGCGGACGAGACCGCCTTGCCGAACGCCTCGGAAAACGCCGCCGAATAGTCGCCGGACGCCGCATCCGCAGTCCCTTCGCCATACAGGATCTCCACC
>CAVJWR010000107.1:0-3685 GCA_963653155.1 Limosilactobacillus gorillae | reverse complement strand
GAACGGTTTTCCACAACCGAAAGCGTAAGGCTTACGCGGGCAATCCGCTTGCCCTGCTCGCGGCAGTCGAGGGAAATGTCGTTCACAACCGCCTCGATCGTCGTGCCTACACGGGCCGAACTCGCGGACGGAAGCACGAGGCCAAAGCATCCGGAGCATCCAAGCAGCGTCGCCAGCGGCGCACGCAGCAGCGCAGCCGGAGAACTCGCGAATGCGTTGTATGCGTCGAACGCCACGGAGCCGTCCGCCCGCCTCACGGCCAAGGCCGACTTGTCGTACGGGGCCGCAACCGTAACTGACCCAAGCTTCACGGCTTTGCTCACGTCTATCTCGGCAACCTGCTTCCGGGATGCGGAAACGACCCAGCTTTTGGGCTGGGGCGGGGCAGAGGTGAGGCATCCCGACGCAAGCATGGCAACGGCAATTGCGCACGATACTATCTTGGGTGCCTCGGTCATGTTCATCATTGGACTATCTCCGTTTGCAATCAATTGCCAGTGGCCAGCCTTGCCGCGCAGCGTTCCGGCAAGCCTGCGGCAATGTCACGGGCCTGTGCGGCGGCCACATCGTACGCCACCCGGCGGAAGCGCAACGTGCGGGTGCCGGTGTCGAACAGGACATAGCTCGCACGGGGATCCCCGTCCCTCGGCTGCCCCACCGACCCTACGTTCACGAAATACTGCTTGCCGGACTGGATGCGGAACTCCCCGTTCTCAAACGTATCCGGCGTGTGGTGCACGGCCCCAAATGCGGTCTTCTCATAGACCACCGGAACATGAGTGTGCCCATGGAAGCAAAGCGGGGTTTTCTGGTAGACGAAATGGCTCGTGGCCTGTATGTCGTCGAAGATGTATCCCCAATGGTCCGGCATGTCCAGCGTCGCATGCACGAGCATCATCCCCATCACCGGCTTCGACATCGGCAGGGAACGCAGCCACTCCATATCCGCATCCGTGATGTGCTCGCGCGTCCACAGCACCGCCTGAGCGGCCGCCGGATGGAAATCGGAGAGGTTCTGCTCGAACGCCACGTAGTGGTCGTGGTTCCCGCAGACGACGGGAGCCTTCAGCACGTCCCTCACCACATGTATGCACTCGGAGGGGCATGCGTTGTACCCTACGACATCCCCGGTGCAGATCCAGTCGGTGACTCCCTGCTCGGAAGCATCCCGCATTACGGCATCGAGCGCGTCGATGTTTGCGTGAACGTCTCCGAGGATGCCGTATATCCGTGCCATCAGAGCTTAAGGATTGCCGCCGCGATCTGCAGATCTTCGGGCGTGGTTATCTTGATGTTGAGCTTGTTGCTCTCGCATATCTTCACCGTCTCGCCGACGGTCTCTACGGCCTGGGCATCGTCAAGCACTTCCTTCTGCTCGGCCTCGACGGCCGCATACGCCTTGCGGAGCATGGAATACGGGAACGCCTGCGGTGTCTGCACGGCCCAGTACTTGGCCCTGTCGACCGTCTGCGAGACCGTGCTGCCCTTCTCGACTATCTTGACCGTATCGCGGATCCTGCACCCGGTGACGGATGCGGCTCCGCGCTTCGCGGACTTGATTACGTCGGATATGACTTCCTGCGAGACGCAGGGGCGCGCGCCGTCATGCACCGCGACGATCCTGGTATCGGAATCGACCTCCTTAAGGCCGGCCTGCACGGAATCCTGCCGACGTGCGCCACCCGCCACTATCTTGGTGAGCTTCGATATGCCGAACATCCTCGCGACGGCCTTTGCCGCCGTGACCTGATCCTTGCGAACGACGAGAATTATGGAATCGATATCGGCGTTCTTCTCAAAGGCCAAAAGACTCCACGCGACCACCGGCTTGGAGCCAAGGCTGAGAAATGCCTTGTCGGCACCTCCGCCCATGCGCTCAGACTTCCCGGCTGCAACAATTATAGCGGTAACCATTACTTCACAATCCCTTCAATATTCTTGTGCGGAATTATATCAAAAAAACGTGTCGGGCAAAAGTACTGGTTTTGGCGTTCGCATCGGCTATGGCGCTCACTTCCCCTTGGATGAGACGATCAGCCGCTTCATCGCGGCGGCGGACTTCCTGTCAAGCAAACCTGTCTCGATGTGGTAGCGGACAGTCTTGCCCGTCTTGAGGACGCGCTGCTGCCTGTGCTCCTGGCAATATAGGCGCCCCTTGTGCTCGGACGTGGCCGGCAGACACATCCCAAGCGCATCCTCGTCCTCCGTGCGGGCGATCCAGCGGGTGCCGTACGGCAGCTGTTTCGGATCGTGCTTCACGTAGATCGCCGTGCCGGACGGCTCCATCTGCATGGTATACGCCCAGCCATCCTTTGCGGCATAGTGCATGAAGCAGTTGACTATTTCCGGACGGTACGACTCGCCCTTTGCGCCGATCACGTCACCGCAGGACGGATTCTTGGCAAACTCGTCGAGCCACGCATTGGTTGCGCTCGCCCAGTCGCTGCGGTATCCCTCCGGAACCTCCCTGTTTATTATGGCCTTCTTGGGATCGGCCGTATAGTACAGCCTCGATCCGTCCACCGGACGATGGTTGATGTGGCACAGGTAGTAGTACTCAAGCGGCAAGTCCTTGAGGTTCGTGAACTCAACGTCAATCTCCAGCGACGTGGCCCCTTCCCGCAGCTTGACGGTCGGGCAGAACTCGTAGTTCGCCGCAAAGCACCGACGATGCGCGTACACGCCGCCGACCGCGATCCATGCGCCCTTGTCGTCGCGCCCCGTCTCAACCCACGCCTTCTCGTACCTTGCGAGTGGAAGCTCGCCGTGTCCCGGATGCGTATCGGCGGCGGTCGGATTGCCCATCGCCGTAAGCCCGCAGTGCATTATGAATACGCCATACGTATCCCCGTAGAATGAACATTTCTGCGGCTCATCGTATATCGATTTCATCGCAAGTTCCCTGCCGAGGAAGTCGCAACGCCAAACGACCTGCCCGTCAAATGGCAGTACCGTGGCCGAACCTTTAGAGTTCGATATCCGAACGGCCCTTATGCCGGTTGAGTACGTAAACAGGGAAGCCTTGAACTCACCCGCCTCCACAAGCGGCGTTTCCTTGTCCGTAAAGAAATTCTCACGCAAATACGTCTTCACGATAATGCTCCTTTGTTGTTGTCTTGTTGTTGAAGTTTTTCTCTCGCCTAATCCCGTATCCCGTCAGCGCACGATTACCGTCATGCCGTAGCCCATCATTTCAATGGCCTTCTGGCCAACGCGGAAACGACGCACCCGCGTCGCAGGCAACTGCGTCCACACGATGCCGCCTTCGGGCGCAGCCACGTTCCCCGCCGTAAGCACGGTCGCAGCCGTCTGCGTTTTCGGCGGAACGAGGTAGCCCAGCGCGGATGGCAACGTCAGCGTGCCGGATATCGAAAACGCACTGACTGGATTGCCGCGTACGCAAAGCGTGGAGTTCAAGGCGAACGACATGTCTTGCACCAGCGTATGGGCCGGGTCAAACAGGCATGCGTCAAAGATGCCGCCCTCGGCGACGGAAAGCGACGCTATCGACGCATCCTGGCGCGATGCCCCGGAGTCTGCGGACTCCACGAGCAGTCCGCCAGCCGGTGCGCCGAGTGTCAGTTCGTCCAGTGCCGCCGCGCCGTCGGAGACAACCTTCAGCGTCACGCCATCCACACGCAGTCTCTTCAATGCCGCCGCATCGAGTCCGTTTACGACGAATTCC
>CAVJWR010000106.1:4187-10400 GCA_963653155.1 Limosilactobacillus gorillae | reverse complement strand
GTGCAGCGGTCTCCAAAACCGCCTATGGGGGTTCGATTCCCTCCTACCCTGCCAAAGAAGGATTTGAGGAGCAGAGGATGAATTGGTTTAGCCGGATAAAAAGCTATTTGGCTGGAGTAAAAGGCGAGGCCAAGCGAGTTTCGTGGCCTGACAAGCATGAGCTTTACGACTCGACTCTCGTCGTCATTGCGTTCATCTTCATTTTGGCTGTCACCACGCTTGCGTGCGATAAGGTGATTCAGCTTTTCATTCAGATTGTTCACGCCGGAGCGTAAGGGACACGCTATGAAGAAAGAATGGTTTGTGTTGCATACGCTGACTGGGCAGGAGAATAAGGCCCAGCGGTCGATAGTTGCCCGCACGAAGCTTGAAGCCATGGGCGACTATATCGGCGAATGCCTGATTCCCACTGAGAAGGTTACAGAGAAGAAAAACGGCAAGAGCCGCACACTCACGAAGAAGTTCTTCCCTGGATATGTGCTTTGCGAGTTGGCCCTTTACGATGAGTCCAAGGGAATCGATCCCGCTACGGGGAAAAGGGCGATATATGACCGCACGTGGCAGTTTCTCAGGGCTACGCCTGGCGTAATCGGTTTTGTTGGTGGGGAGCGTCCGATGCCCCTTAAGCAGTCGGAAATGGATGCGATACTTGCTTCCGGCAAGGGCGGCTCGAAGGGCGAGCAGGCTCCGCGTCCCAAGGTTCTTTTCAGCGTGGATGACACGGTGAAGGTCATTGACGGTCCCTTCCAAGGGCAGGTGGGGCAGGTCACGGTTGTCGATCCCAAGGGCAAGCTCACGGTTGAGGTTCAGATCTTCAGCCGCAAAACGCCCGTGGACGTTGAGTACTGGCAGGTGGAGAAGATGTCGGATGCCGATATCGTTTCCGCGAATCCTGCGGTGTGATGCGTTTTAATCATCGGTCCGCACGTACCGGTAGGATCGCCGGGAGGACACGAGAAAGAGGAACAGATAGATGGCCAAGAAGGTCAAGGGCGTAGTCAAGCTCCAGATTCCGGCGGGAGCCGCGAATCCTGCGCCGCCGGTCGGTCCGGCACTCGGTTCTGCTGGTGTCAACATCATGCAGTTCTGCAAGGAGTTCAACGCAAAGACGGCAAAGCAGGCCGGTCTCGTGATCCCCGTGATCATCACGGTGTATCAGGATCGCAGCTTCTCGCTTGAGTTCAAGTCGCCGCCGGCATCCGTACTCCTCAAGAAGGAGGCGGGACTTGCAAAGGGGTCGGGCGTTCCGAACAAGAACAAGGTTGGCAAGGTCACGAAGGCTCAGCTCGCCAAGATCGTCGAGATGAAGAAGGCTGACCTCAACACGACGGATGTCGAGGCCGCAATGCGCATGATTGCCGGCACGGCACGTAACATGGGCATTGAAGTTGTTGACTGAAAGGATGTGACCCATGGCAAAATTTGGTAAGAAGTATCGTGGCATCCTCAAGGCACTCCCCAAGCAGGCTGTGTCGGTGGAGGAGGCCGTCAAGTTCATCAAGGCGCATCCGGCTGCGAAGTTTGACGAGACGCTGGACGTATCCTTTAAGATGGGCGTTGAGCTCGTCAAGAGCGATTCGCCCGTCCGTGGCACTGTGAAGCTCCCCGCAGGATCGGGCAAGAAGGTCAAGGTTCTTGTGTTCGCGGGTGGTGAGCATGCCGATGAGGCGCGTGCCGCTGGTGCCGACTTCGTGGGTCTCGACGATCTCGTTGAGAAGATCACGAAGGAGGGCTGGTGCGATTTCGATGTGGCCATTGCTACTGTGGAGGCCATGAAGAGCGTCCGCAAGTGCGCCCGTGTGCTTGGTCCTCGCGGCCTGATGCCCAACCCCAAGACCGGAACGGTGACTGACGACCCGGCGACGGCTGTCAAGGAAGCCAAGGCCGGCAAGGTCGATTTCCGCATGGATAAGACGGGCAACTGCTGCGTAATCGCCGGCAAGCTCTCATTTGACGCGGATAAGCTTGTTCAGAACGTCAACGCGGTGATTTCTGCCGTGCAGTCGGCCAAGCCTGCATCCGTGAAGGGGCAGTTCATCAAGACGCTCACGCTCTGCTCGACGATGGGTCCTGGCGTGTCTTGCGTTCTTTCGGCTGATGCCGAGTAAAGGGGTGTGACGAAATGAGAATCGAAAAAGTCGCAATAATGAATGAAGTCGTCGATCGCGTGAAGGCGAGCGACTACTGCTTCATCATCAACTACGGTGGCGTCGATGTGACGCAGTTGGGTAAGCTCCGTGCCGCTTTGCGCGAACAGGAGTCCCGTCTGCTGATCGTCAAGAACACCTTCCTTGCGCATGCCGCCAAGGAGAAGGGCTGGAGTGAAGAGGTGAACGCGATGTTTGCCGGTCACACGGCCATCGTCACAGGCAAGGGTGAACCTACTGCGGTAGCCAAGGCGATCATGCAATTCGTCAAGGATTCCGCCGGCAAGGCTTCCGTCAAGGGGGCAGATTACGACAACAAGATTGTCGATGCCGCAATGGTCGAGGCCCTTTCCAAGGTTCCCGGCAAGAACGAGCTCCGCGCAACGTTGCTCATGCTTCTCAAGGAGCCCGCAACGCGCCTTGCCCGCGTACTTTCCGAGAAGGCGAAGAAGGAGGGTGGCGAGGCTGCGCCCGCCGCATGATTCGGAACTGCTGCTTTGCAGCGTAGTAAAACACTTTCCCAAGCATGCAACACGGCTTGGGTTGACAAGTAAAACAAAGGAAAAAGAAATGACGAACGAAGAAATCATCAAGGAACTGTCTGGCAAGACCGTTCTCGAAATCAACGAGCTCGTTAAGGCTCTCGAAGAGGCATGGGGCGTTTCCGCCGCTGCCGCAGTTGCCGTTGCCGGCCCTGCCGCTGGTGCCGCTCCCGCCGAGGAGAAGACCGAGTTTGACGTGGTTCTCAAGGCCGCTGGCGCCAACAAGATCGCTGTCATCAAGGAAATCCGTGCCATTACCGGTCTCGGCCTCAAGGATGCCAAGGATCTCGTCGATGGCGCACCCAAGACGGTCAAGGAAGGCGCTTCCAAGGAAGATGCCGACAAGATCGCCGAGCAGCTCAAGAAGGCTGGCGCAGAAGTCGAGATCAAGTAGCTTTTGTTACGAGATTGCAGGACAAAGCCCGCGACGAAAGTTGCGGGCTTTGTTTTTCTTTTTTGGGGCGTGGGGTCGCTTTACAGCCCCTGCGAGAACTGGTATATTACGCGGCACAAAAGCTTTCTTGGGCTTCTTGTGTACTGATGTCGGAATGAGAATCTTATGGTGAGAAAGGGATAGGGCGAATGAAGAAACTGTTTGGAATGGCGTTGGTTTTCGCTGCGGTGATGGCCGATGCACGGACGTTTGAGGTGACGGCGTGGCGCGGCGAGACGGTTGCGGCGCGTGTTCCGGATTTCTGCGAACTCGGCGAGGCGCCGGATGGGCTGTCGATCAGGCGAGGCATCTTGAAGTCCGTCAAGTACGCGCCGATGCCGGAGAGTCTACAGCGGCTGGAGGTCTACGACCGCGTCAAGTGGACGAATGACGATGATGACGGCCCGCGTGTGGTGGAGATATCCGTGCCGGTGGGCGCAAAACCTGGTGCCTATGACTGCGGTATGATGCGCGTCCAGGTCATCGACCGAGTGTTGCCGCCGGCGAAGGAGTGGAAGTACTACCTCGACCTCTGGCAGCATCCATGGGCTGTCGCGCGTCTCGCGAAGGCGAAGCCGTTCTCAAAGAAGCATTACGCGGCAATGAGGCCCGTCTGGGAACTGCTCGCGACGGCGGGGCAGAAGACCATAACTGTCCCGATCCTTGATATGCCGTGGGACCACCAGTGCCGCGATGCCTACCATTCGATGGTGGAGGATGGAGACTTCCGTCTCTTCGACGAGTACGTGCAGTTCTGCCTCGACTGCGGATTGGGTCCGGACATTTCGTGCTACTCGCTCTGCCCGTGGACGCTCGGCAAGAAGATCGACGAGGACGATCTGGAGAAGCGCTGGGGTGCGTTCCTCGACAAGTTCGCAGCGCACGTCAAGGCGAAAGGCTGGTACAATCATACGATCATGGCGATGGATGAACGCGCACCGGAGGATGTCGCGAAGGTCGCCCGGTTCGTGCAAAAGCATGCGCCGGGCATGCGCATCTCGATGGCGGGTAACCGCAAGCCCAGCGACTTCAAGGGCATAACGATCGATATCTATTCGCAGATCCTTACCGCAGACTGCGTGACGACGAACTTCCTTGCGGAGGCGGCCGAACGTCGCGCGAAGGGCTTCATTACGACGCACTATGTCTGCTGCGGCCCGACATATCCGAACACGTTCATGTCCTCTGGTCCCGGTGAGGCGTTTTGGTGCGGCGCATCTCCGGCGTTTCTCGGCCTCGATGGCTTCCTGCGCTGGGCGTGGAACAGCTGGCCGCAGGATCCGAAGGAGGACGCGACATATTGGAACTGGCGCGCGGGCGACACGTTCCTCTGCTATCCGGAGGGCGAGCCGTCTTGGCGCTTCCTCGAACTGCGCAATGGAATCATAGCGGCTGAGAAGGTTCGACTTCTGAAGGAACAGGGGGTGTTCAAGGACGAGTTCACGAAGGTTGCCGCTCTGTATAATGTGAAGCAGGCGAATGAGAACAAGTGCAACTTCAGGGACATCCGCCAGAAGACGCTGCAGCTTGTGAACCGCAAGTAAGGTTTTTGCAAGCGCCTCGCTTGCTCAACTGCCGACCTGTGGCTTAATCGTGATCCCGAGTTCGGCGAGTGGACGCATTACGAAATCGCGCTCCTTGGCCCTCGGATGCGGCAAAGTCAGTTCCGGATCTGTGCATACGATGCCATCGTAGTCGATTAGGTCTATGTCGATGGTGCGAGGCCCGTTTCGCACGGTGCGTATCCTGCCGAGATCGTCTTCAATGGCATGCATTCGCCGTGAGAAATCATGCGGTGTGAGTGCCGTTCGCATGAGTAGAACTTGGTTGAGGAATTTCATTGACGCAAATTCAGCAGGTACGCCAACCGGCTCCGTTTCGATTATTGAGCTGGCCTTCACAAGATGGGTGCAGGGCATGGCGGAAAGCGCAGCGCGGGCCCTTTCGAGGTATTTGGCGCGAGGCTTGATGTTGGAACCCAATGATACGACAACTGGCACTTCCTTGTTCAGCATATGGTGGCATCCCTTTTACAGTCTATAGCAGACCGAGCGCATCTATGAAAGGGAAGAGTACCTTGTGTACGAGTTCCGCGTTCATGCGATGACCTCCCTCAAATGTCTGGGACATTCCTGGATAGTGTTGTTCGAAGATAGGCCGTGCTTCGCCCGCAAATTCGTCGGCATCGCCAAACAGTCCGTGGCAGAATAGCTGATCCACTTCATCTATGCCGTCAAACTGGTGTTCCTCCATCTTGGCGAAGTTCGCCACGATTTCCTTGGTTATCTGAAATGATGTCGAGCCATCTTTCCGTGGGTTCAGCCATTTGTGCCTTCCTACGGAAAGCTGCGAATACAGCTTGGACATTCCGAATGATGGGTTTACGCAAACACGCTCGAAGCCGCGCAACTGTTGCGCGTACATCGCTCCCATGGAAGTTCCCACTATCAAGGTGGGCACCTCCTTTGTGGCCAAGTCCTTCAACATCGGTAGCGCTTCAGCGGGATCAACTGGAATGTCTGGGGCTATCACGACAACCTTGTCTGAACTTCGCCGTTCCCAGTATTCATGACGGAGCAGCGTTACCGTGCCGCTTGATCCTGAAGATGCGAAGCCATGCAGATACAGAAGTTTCTTATGCTGTTCTTGATTCATTGCTGTCGGGAATTATAGCATACGGAAGATGACGTTAGGATGCCAATGTGCCGCGTTGGTACGGAAAGAAGTGCAGTCGATGCGATCATTTGGTATAATCACGGCATAAGTTGGCAACTCTGCCGAAAGGATGCTTTTGGGCAGGTGGGTTAGGTGAGCCTCTATGATTGATGAACGCAATATAGATCGAGAGATTGAACGGCTGGGATTTGGCTTTCTTGGGCTTGCCCTGGTTGGCTTGATTGCGGTGCGACTGTGGCGTTGGCATTTGGGCTTCGAATTCCATGAGACGCTTTGGAGTGCCATAGCGCGGAAGCCGATGGTTAGTCGATGCGCATGGGATTATGGCCTTTGGGAACTTAGTCCAAAAGGCCATCTGTCGGCATTGTCGATGATTGTGTCGGCGTTTTCTTTGATTGTTGGCGCTGCTTTTGAC
>CAVJWR010000106.1:0-4177 GCA_963653155.1 Limosilactobacillus gorillae | reverse complement strand
GCTTTTGACAGGCGCATGTTTTATGTGCTTGCCGGGTGCATATATGTTGGTGGGTATATGGTCAATGCTTTCCTTATGTTGAAGCTTATGGCGGCTTACTGATGAATGAGGGCGACATAGATTGGATTTTCGATACATCGCGCGAAGGCTCTATCCCCAAGGGTGGCATTTGGCGCATAGTCGTAAAATGGTGGATGCTGAAAATTGTTCTCGCATCCTTGGCTGTGATTGCATTTGCCGTGGCACCAGTTTTTTGTCCGCAGGATCTTTCTCCTTTGCTCTTTTCCATGATCGTTAGGGGAGGCCTTATCCTTGTATTCTGCTGTTTTCTCGTTTGGATGACCTATCGCCGTGCGAGTAGGCGGAATCGCGAACGCAAAGAGAGGAATATGATGCCATGGTGACAAGGCTCTGGACGGCGTTTCTCCTTTCGCTCGTGTGTGCGTCGGCCATCGCGTGGCTTGCCGCGCTCATGCGCGAAAGTGGCCTACGCCCCGTGCGTGGGCTTGCAGTCCTCTTCGGGAGGCAGTCGAAGGCCGGGCGCGCGCTTCTCGGTACGTTCCTCGCCGCCATGTGGGCGATCGCCGGCGCGAAGCCGGGCGGTCGCAGTGGCGACGGCGCCCCCGCCGTTGTTGGGGGAGCTGCGGACACGGACCTCGACGGCCTCTCCGACCAACGAGGTGACGGCTGGAAAATTTTGCCGTGTGCAGTTGTAGCAGAATATCAAATATGATATGCTATATCCATGACTTTCACGGATAAGATGAAAAGGAAAGAAAATGCTCTGCATCAAGCAATGATGAAGGCAAAGGAACGCTCTGGACTCAATCAGAAAGAGATAGCGGTGCGTAGTGGCATGGCACAGCCTAACATCTCTCGCATTGAGCGCGGAGGGGCGGTGTCGTTCAATGCCTTTTCCGAATACATTTGGGCTTGCGGATTCGATTTCACGGTCAAATTACATCCTATCGCCAAGCCGCAAGGAAGGGGCAGAATACAGTGACTGCGCAAATTGCAACTGTAGCATTGGCATTCGTGACATCTGCTGCATTTAATGCCTTGTCCCAAACCAACAACAATTCGATTGAGAATAGCAGAAAGAAAAGTCAAATGAAACAGCAGGATTTTTTTGAGGAGTTGTCGCTAATTACTCCATTCGTAAGACTGGAAGGAGATAATCGTCCGATTGTTGTTTCGCTTTTTTCTGGCGCCGGTGGCCTCGACATGGGTTTTGTCATGGAGGGGTTCAACATAGTTTGGGCGAACGACATGGATTCAGATGCCTGCGAGACATACAAGGCTAACATAGGTGATCACATAAGATGTGGGGACATTGAAAGTTTTATGCGTGAACTTGAACAATTCAAGGGCCAGGTGGACTTGCTGATTGGGGGACCGCCATGCCAAGGATTTTCTGTTGCCGGAAAGATGGATCCAGACGATCCACGCAGTCAAAATGTGTGGCGATACCTTAAAGCCTTGGAAATAGTAAGGCCAAGGGCTTTCCTAATGGAAAATGTCAAAGCACTCGGTGTGCTCGAAAAGTGGGCGGCAGTCCGCAAGCGTCTTCTTGAAGGAATGAAAGATATGGGCTACAACGCCTCATTCATAGTTGTGAACGCTTCCGACTATAATGTGCCACAGAATAGAGAAAGGGTACTTTTCATAGGGTTTCTCGATGACGGCAATGAGCCAATCGATCTTGAAAAACTGCTTAAGCCGTATAGAATCAAGGCACCAACTGTAAAGGAAATTCTTTCACATTTTGACAAGCCGGGAACGGGCAACAACAGTCATGTATGTAATGCGAAGATAACATTCTGCACAAAGCCTGTTATGCGAAAATCCCCATATGCTGGTATGTTGTTCAACGGTGCGGGGCGTCCGATACGGATAAACGGCTACTGCGCGACTTTGCCTGCGTCGATGGGCGGCAACAAAACACCGTTTATCGATGAGGAGGAACTCTACTATGGCGCGGCAAGTTTCGTGGAAGAGTATCACAAGGGGCTTACAGATGGTTCGATAGTGCCGGAGTTCAAGGAGGTGCCCAAGCGTCTGCGCAGATTAACGGTTGAAGAGGCTGCTGCCATACAGACGTTCCCGATGGAGTATAAGTTCAAGGGTTCACGTTCTTCAATGTACAAACAGATTGGTAATGCCGTGCCATGCAGCCTCGCACGGCAAATAGCGAAAATGCTCAAGGCCAGACTTGAAGAAATGGTCTGGCGTTAAGAAAGGCGATGAACGATGTCGATTTCCATTGATTTTGCCAAGGCAAATAAAATACTGTTGAAAGCGTTCAAGACGCGTGAAAAGCCAGCGGACGATCTTATAGCAATGCTGCGCAAGGTTATACTTGGTTCGCACAAGACCTACAAGTACGTGCTTGTCACTAGTCTGCTTGCCAAGGCGACGAATTCGGCAGCCAATGCGCTTTGCCTTCAGGCGGGTGCGCCGCTTTCGGGTGCGTTTGATGCCCGAAGCCTATGCCACAAGATTCTTGTGCCGTTCGAGCGTGACCATTTGGCGAATGCACTCGGCGCTTCAAATGAACCTTATCTGAACAAGCCTGCAAGGTTTACACACCTTGCCTCCTCAAACGCCGTCAGGGACGGCAACGACCGTGAGATCCTGAACACTCTTATTGCGATAGGCAACGCAGTCAACCGTGCCGGAGCATCGCTTGCTTTCAAGTGTCTGTCGTGCTGTTTCACGCTGCTTGAGAAAGTCATTGCAAATAACGAAATGCTAAATACGGTCAACACTATAATTACCCCCGATCTAATAGACATATATGCCTACATTGCCCGTTACATTGAAGAGTCATTAGAAGGAGAGACTTGTGCGGCTGTCGTGGGCGCGGTCGAAAAGCAGTTCTATTCATGCCTCAAGGGAGCGTATCGCGTAGAAGTTCACAAAGTGAACGAGTGTGGGGCGTCATCGAAGGAGGTTGGCGACATTGACGTTTATGAAGATAACAAGTGCTTTTATTCGATAGAGGTGAAAGACAAGGCATTTACGGTCTATGATGTTGAACACGCCTTTAACAAGATGATTGCCGCGCACATCAATCGGGGTTCGTTCGTGTATGGGCCTCGTGCGACATTTGATGAAGATAAGGTGAAAATTACCCTTTACAACTTTGAGCAGAAGAAGTTCGTGACTCTATTTATGGGAGTGTTGCCATATGCACGCCTTGTGTTGTTTCAGACACCTCGTGTTGATACGCGCAACTTCCTTCAACTTCTGCTCGACACTACTCATGAGATAAATGCCAAGGACTGTACCATTGAGCGTATTCATTTGCTTACTGAAGAAATGTTCGGCAAGGCGTAGAGATAGAGATTGTATAAATGATGCATCGTGTGCGAAATGCATTATCATATAGGCGATACAGACCACCTCTACAACGCGATTGAGGACGTGTGGCTCGCCGACATTTCGACGAATGGCCAGTACCGCGTTACGCAGCGTTTCTGCGATGCGCTCGGACGCGAGACGAACACGGTGGTGTACGCCGGAACGACGCCCGGCGAGGCCACCGTGGCGACGGCGCCCCCGCCGTCGAGGCTGCTCTCCGTGTCATCCACGGCCTATCCGCTCGGCGGAGACGGCTACAGGGTCGAGACGGACGGGCGGGGCGTCGTGACCGTCACTGAGAGGCTCCATATGGATGACGGGACGGTGGTTGAGACGGAGAGCGTCCGCACCGGCGGAGTCGAGGTCGTGCGCACAACGGTGCGCAGCGCGTTCGGCGGCGGCACGTCCGTGCGCCGCGAGTGGGGCGCACAGGGTCTCGGCCCGGACGGTGGGCTGTCCCCGGAGCCGGCGTGGACGGAGGAGCGCCGCTTCGACGGGTATGCCGCCGACGACCGCCGCGTCGCCTACGTGGTCACGGAATCCTCCGACTGCGGCATCGTCACGAACTCGGTCACCACCTACGGCTGGCTTGGGCGGGTGGCGTCGGCCGAGACGCCGCTCTCGTCCGTCACGTACACATACGACGGCACCTCGTCCCGCATCCTGTCGGCAACCGACTCCAGGTCCGGCGTGACGACCGCGTACCTGTACGGCGCATGCGGCGAGCCTGTCGGCACGGCGGCAGACGGCGTGGCGCGACGGAGCGACGTCACATACGAGACCGACGCGTCGGACGTGGCATGGCGCGTGACGG
>CAVJWR010000105.1:0-10665 GCA_963653155.1 Limosilactobacillus gorillae | reverse complement strand
GAATTTGGCTTTGGCGTCGTCGGGTTACGTAATTATGCGGTTGTTTATGCTTTTGCTAGACATCACAAAGGTTATTGATGAGTTAAAGGGGAAAAAGGATATAGGGAAGTTTGAAGATGTTCTGAATAACGCAGTTTCCTATAGCCTGAACAATGATAATGATTACAGTATTGATATATTTGCGTATACGGCAAAGAATTACTTAGCACACTTGTCTTCTGTTATTAGAAATATTAGAAACGGCTGTATCGGCAATGCGATTGCGGGTGATGGCAAGATTACGATGAGATTGTTGCTGTGTCGTATTAATGATTATCAACCGGATCAGGAGAGATATGATGAAGAGTTAAGGTATGTTTTGTATTCTTTAAATAAATTGAAGGATGAGAAATTTCAGTATGAAGTGCGATTTATTGATGATCGTCGTATTTCCCATTTCTGCATTTTAGGTAAGAAGGTTGTAATGGTTGGCGTCCTTCCCAAACTAAGCAATGGCAGTGCCGGAAAAGATAAAGAACCGAAAACTCATAAGTCTGAATGTTATACAATTAGCGATGAAAGCATTGTTGCTGGTTATGAGAAGGCTTTTAATACGTGGTTTGAAGATGCGTATTATGATTCTGGGCTTAAAATCCTAGATGATAGGTGTGCGGCCTGTAAAGAGATTGTTAAGCCTAAATCTAACAGTTACGGTTATAGTCAGAACAAAGAAAGTGATTTTGAAAAGTTTATAAATACGCCTCTTCTTGGGGAAATCAAGGGGTTGGATTTTTATGTGCTTCCTGATTCAAGGCCTATTTCAAAACTTCATATAATCTTGATGTGTAAATATCATGTTTTGAACCTATTCGATTATCTTAAACATAGATATTTAATGGTGCCTTGTAATACGGAAGATGGTCGTCGGGCGGCGAACCCAACAGATGCATTAGACTCTTTGATTAGATGCATTCGGAATGCAATAAGAAAAATCACAGAAGGTGAAGATGTCTTAGTGTTTGAACATGGAAGTCTAAATCCTCATTCAGGCAAAGACAACAAGGCGACATCTATAGATCATTTGCATTTGCATATGATCCTCAAACCCCAATCGTTTAAGGACTCATCGGATGGTGACAACATCATTAAACTGATTGAGGATGATTGTCGTTCACAGTTGGGTAATTTATCTCCTACAGTTGTCGAATGCGATGGGCAGGGGGAGCAGCTTAGGGTAAAATACGAACGATATGACAGTCTTGGGGAGTTTGGTGGTTCATCCGTAATGGGGAGGCAAGATTATTTTATGATTTGGGACCTTGGAAAAGAGAAGGATGGCATTTATGTATTCTTTAAAAATGAAAATGCTAACCCAAGGTCGACACATCAATATCTACGCAGGTTGTTCTTTAATAAATTGGAAGAAGGGGATAAAGCAACATTATATCCAATGATTAAGGATGATAAGGATGTGATGACGAATATTTGGCAAAATAATCGCCGAGAACTGAAGGAAAGGGGAGTGAATGATTCTTATCGAAAGTTGTGTGTTGCCCTCCAGAAAGAATTGAGTAGTGTAAATAGGATTGTGTAAACATGTATGATATGAGTTTGGTTGAGTTGGTTGGTTGCTTCAACAAAATGACATCAGAATGTGCTTCTTTTGAAGCGTTGTCGTGCATTGCAGAGAAGATCATTGAGAAAGTTGAGAAGATTTATGAAAACTGTAGTCTTGATGTAGATGCACTAATTGCACGACGACAAAAAAGAGAAAGAGAACAAAGAAAATGGGATATAATGAGGATGTTTATAGAAGGGAATAGCCCTTATAGGCTTTTAGATTGCGGCTTTGGTAGCGGTCGGGATTTGTTAATAGCTTTTGAGAAAGGGTTTGATGCGTATGGCTGTGAGTTTTGTAAGAAGTACTGTGATGATTTTGTTTGGAACTATCCTCAGTATTCCACAAAGGTGGTATGTGAAGATATGAGAGAAATGAGCTTTGGAGATGTAATGTTTGATGTTGTTCGTCACAATGCGTCATTCTTACATTTCCCTCTGATCGGACTTGGTTATACAGTTCATAAAGTACTGCAAGAGAGCTGGAGAGTTTTAAAACCAGGTGGAGCGCTTTATATTTACACAAAAGCGGGAGAAGGATTCAGTCTCGTTGATACGGGAGAAGGTTTTGGCGCAAGGCCGTTTCAGTTTTTCACAAAAGAAAAACTTTCTCAAGTGCTTATTGAGTGTGGATTTTCTATAGGGTACATGGATGTTGAGGAAAAAGAGCGAGTTGTAAGAAATCCCAATGGTTTTGAGAATCGTCAGAAGATTCAATGGATAGAGGCGGTTGCTTGTAAAGTCAGTCAACTAAAGAGATTGGATTAATGAAGATGTAAATGGGCATAAACAGTGAGTTGTTTAAGTTGAGTCTAGTTCATGTTCTCCGAAATCGTGGCGAGTGTGCCAGGTGAGGTCGTGGCGTTCTTTGGCCGATTCGAGAAGGCGCGCGGGAACCTGACGTTGCATCAGTAGATTGACGTGCGGAATGCCGTCGCGGAGGATGAGTTTCGCCTGTGCGCACGGCAAAAACGTCCCACGGTTCTCATGAAGTGGTTCGAGGTCTTCCGCGACATCTACATCTTGCATCGCGTCCGCGAACAGGGGGATGGGGCCGCGGTACGGAAGAATCCCGATAATTTCACGACATTTGCCCGGAAGGTTGTCATCTTCAATGCTGCTTTAATTTGTGCATGAAAAGATTATGATGTATACGCTTAACAATCAATCAGTTTCGGAAAAAGCTTATCAGACGCCGATTGATCCTATGGAGGCGATCCTTTCGGAGACGGATCGTTTGGCGGCGAACGATGCGCGGCGGTTTTCGGCGGACGAGGTGCATCGACGGCTGAAGGAGTCTATGGCGCAGTTCTATCGTGTGTTTGGCGCGGATAATATGATATAATATCCGCATGAAAACAACGATAAGGAAGCGGATGCGGCAAATGGTTGTGTGTGGGCGGCCTTTGGTTCGTGGCGAATTGGTGCGACAGGGGTTTCGTGGCAACACGCTGTCGGAAATGGCGGCACGGGGTGTGCTGTATCGTGTCGCGCACGGTATCTATGCGTCAAATGCCGGTGCGCCGTCTGAATGGTTTGACTATGAACTGGCGAGCAAGGCTGTGCCGCAGGGCGTGTTTACGCTCTTCTCAGCCCTTCGCCTTCATGGACTGACCGATGAGAACCCACAACGCATGACAATGGCAATCCCCGCTGACGGGCATCCGGTCAAAAGTGTGCTTCCGATTGACTTTGTGTACATGAAAGCGGACTTGCTCGCGCGGGATGTCGTTGAGAAAGTGTCGAATGGAACGACAATGCGTGTCTTTTCGGTGGAACGGACGTTGGCGGAGTGCTTCAAGCACCGGAACAAGATTGGTGTCGGTGTTGCGGTTGCCGCGTTGCATGAAGCCGTCCGGAAAGGGCTTGTTGACTTTGCCCGATTTGGACGGACGCTGGTGGCCTGTCGAATGCTTCGCATTGCGCAGCCGTATTTGGAGGGCCTGTCATGAGCCATAAGGTCGTTGACTTCGGACAGTCGGCACGGGCGCGGTTGTTGGCGCTTGCGAATCGGCAGGGCATCCAGTTGGAGTATGTCTTGCTGCGCTATGCGCTTGAGCGATTTCTGTATCGTCTGGGCGTTTCGGCGTATGCCAATCAGTTTGTCCTCAAGGGAGCTTCCGCATTTGCCGTCTGGGTTGGGCCGTTTTGCCGTGTAACGCGAGACGCCGATTTGGAGGCGTTTGGCAATGTGTCCCCCAAGTCGATGATGGATGCGTTCCGGGAGATCTGCGCCATCCCTTGCCCTACGGACGGCGTTGTGTTTGACGTTGCCTCATTCCGTGACGAGGAGATCAAGAAAGCCGATAAGTACCCGGGAACAAGACTGATGTTTGTTGCGAAGGTCGGGGGTGCAAGAGTCCAACTCCAGTTTGACATCGGTGTCGGAGATAGTGTTTATCCGCAAGCGGAATTCATGGATTATCCAACGTTACTCCCTGGGGAGGCTCCGCGTGTGCGTGTCTATCCGCGATACACCGTTGTTGCGGAGAAATTTCAGGTGATGGTCGCACGAGGAATTGTGAACAGTCGACTAAAGGATTACCATGATCTCTGGACATTGACCGAGCGGTTTGACTTTGATGGCCAGATTCTGCGAACAGCCATTGAGCGTACCTTCGCACGTCGCGAGACAGCTTTTCCGACGAGTGTCCCAGACGGATTGAGTCGTGCGTTTCACGAGAACCCATCCAAGCAAATGCAGTGGCGCGCATTTCTTCGAAAGACAGGTCTTCCGCAGATTGAGCTGTCGGCTGTCGTTGACCGTTTGGCTGAATTCATAAGGCCGATTATTGAGACGGGAGGTAGAGGACTTCTCTGGACTTCGGCACACTGGAAGTGTTTATGACGGAACGACGTGAAAAAGTCGTCTGTCAGAATGTCCTTGTATGAATTCCTAAAAGGGCATTGTCGGTTGTGGCAGGTGATGCCATGACGGCAGAAGGAGAATTGAAATGGACGAGACTAAGGCAGATGCGATTAAAGAGTGGCAGAAGAGGCAGGAAGCGGAGGCTTTTGCCGAGTGGCTATCGTGTGCCGAGGCGGGCGATATCAATGCGATAGTCAACCTGTTCGACTGCTACGACAAGGGAACTGGCGGCGTGACGCGTGACGTGGAACGTGCCGACTATTGGCTTTCCCGTTGGTGCGATTATCATCGTGAGCATGCGGCAAGAGGCGAAGCCGAGTCGATGTTCCTCTGGGGCTTCCTCTTGCGAGATGGTGCGCCACGCTGTGGCATTCTGCAGGATCGTGCTCGCAGCCTCGTCTTGGTGAAGCAGGCTGCGGAAGCCGGCTATTCACTGGCATGTGAGGACTATGGGCGATGGCTGTTGCATGGGGCGTTTGGCCTTGAAAAGGATGAGGCGGCGGGATTTGCTTTCCTGTCTCGCTGTGGGCGACTGCCAGACTGTCCGAATGCGGTGAGGCGCGATCTTGCGTGTTGCTATCACTACGGCGTAGGCACAGTGAAGGACGAAGACCAGGCTTTCCGCTGGTATGTCGCATGGATCGATGAAGGGAACGATTGGCAGGATTCTGACTTGCTGGCTGTTGCCGGCGAATACGAGCGGCGTGGCGACCTTGAGGCGGCACTCCGTTGGTACGAGGATGCCGCCGACGGAGCGAATCCCGACCCCACGGCGGAGAAGGTCATCGGCATGTGGCTTTACTGCGGCAAGGGTACGCCGCGCGACCTCAAGCGGGCGAAGGAACTCCTCGCGCATGCGGCGGAAGTCGGAGGCGACGACGATGCGGCGAAGCTCTACTATTTCATCCTCGATGAGGAGAAGCATGGCCTCGGCGATCGGACGCCGACCTGTCTGCCGGTTGACGTGCCGCCGCTCAACTACCAATGGAGTCCGATTGAATGAAATTCATTCGCTATGGCGTGCTTAAGGCGTACGATCACCCGACCTGGAACACGGGCGAGAGCGACCACCTGCCGCCCTGCCGCTATGGGATGTACGCCTTTCCCTACGGCTTTCGGGATTCGTTCTACCTCTTTAACCGTCCGGCGAGCGAGCCGGATTCCATTCTGCAGTACGTTCGTGGCGAGCGGGGCGAGAAGCTGACGTTGCGCGCGACGCAAGCCTATCTGAAGCAGTATGACTTGGGCGATGGCGTGATCTGGTGCTACCGTCGCCAACGGGGCGACCAGACGCCGCTGGGCAAGAATCCCGCCAAATGGCTGCGCGAACACGGCTATCCGACAATCTGCACCTACGGGGAAGCTCGTCCGTCCTATGTGTGCGTCATGAAAGACGCATCCAATCCGCCGTATGTCCTCCCGGACGGAAAACTTTCGGAGGAGGTCAAGTTTCTGTTGGACGCCGACGGCGACCGGATTGATGCCGAGGACTTCTTCTGGCGGGACTGGCGTCCCATCGATTTTGCCGAACGCTACCGCTCGTGGTGGATTCCGACACGGATCGAGCAGATCGACGGCGAGATCGGTTATCGGTTTTATCACAAGGACGACCCTCGGCGCCGGAACTGGAGCATCAAGAATGACGTTCGCTTTGCGTTCATGCTTGCGCGTCTCGCACGACAGGGCATCGCAATCGAGCAGCTGTACGCCTGGCCGGTCTACGACGACGGGGACGAGAAGTTCCTGACGACCTACAAGAAGCCGCATGCGTTCGAGTACAACGGCAACCTGTGGCATCATCTGGACAAGTTCGTGCGTCCGGGGGACGTCCTTTCGCGCGTCCGCAGCTGGGTCTGCACCTCGACGGAGGCGTTCGAGCGGGCGATCCGCAAGGTCGAGCCGAAGCAGTCCCGTGTCCTTGCGCGGCTGAAGGGCGCGGCGCCCGTGCTGACGTCCGGCGGTCCCTACTGCATGCAGCCGACGTTCGACACCGACTACAGCACCGAGGCGTTCTTCGACGAAAAGGCCGTGAAGGCGATTACGTAATTGGAGCGTAGGCATGTCGCTGCTCGACATGTAGGCAGAGGCGCTTGTCTGTCGGTGGATTTTTGGTTGCGTCCATAGAATTGTATCGAGAAAATCGGATTCGTTGTAGATACAACATACATTCGATTTGCGTCAAGATATAATTCGGGCCGTCAAGTGGGCGGTGCATCCGCGCTGCGGTGGCACGGTTGCCGAATCGCCTTCTGCAAAAACGGAAAGGGATGCAATCATGAAATTCTACAGGTGTGACGTGTGCGGCAAGATTGTCGCAATGGTCAAGGAAACGGCCGTAAGCACTATCTGCTGCGGCAAGCCTATGCGTGAACTGGTTCCCGGTACGACCGACGGTGCTGCCGAGAAGCACGTTCCCGTCTACAAAGTTGAAGGCAACACCGTTACCGTGACGGTCGGCTCGAAAGAGCATCCGATGGTCGAGAACCACCACATAGAGTGGATCGCCATCGAGACCGAGAACGGAAACCAGCGCAGGGAACTTAAGCCGGGGGACAAGCCTCAGGCCGTCTTTGCGCTTGTGCCATACGACAAGGTGAAGAGCGTATACGAGTACTGCAATCTTCACGGACTTTGGCGCGCGTAGCGCCGGAAAGGAGATGTATCATGGACAAGACAACCAATGCAATGTTCTGCAGACAGTGCCAGGAGACGTTCGGCAATACCGGATGCACTCGGATGGGCGTATGCGGAAAACGCCCAGAGACGGCTCGCCTCATGGATGAGCTTGTGGCTGGACTTGAGGAACTTGCGTCCGAAAAGTCACCGACGACCGAACTCGGCAGATTCGTGACGCATGCGCTTTTCATGACGCTGACAAACGCGAACTTTGACGACCGCAGATTGCGCGAGGCGCTTGAGGTTTGCGAAAGGCATCTTGGGCATAAGCCTACGCACAAGATGCCTCGGGCATTCTCGGATACAGATGCCGATGTGCGCAGCCTGAAGGAGCTTACGCTTTTCGGTCTGAAGGGCATATCGGCGTACGCGCATCATGCGGCGGTGCTTGGCCGTGAAGACGAGACAATATACGCGTTCGTCTTCAAGGCCCTGAAGGCAATGGGCGAAACGTTGCCGGCCGATGCGCTGACGAGACTTGTCCTCGAATGCGGAGAGACTGCTGCGCATTCGATGGCCCTACTTGACGGCGCAAACACTTCGGCATTCGGCAATCCCAAGGTAACCACGGTGCCAGTTGGGGTGGGGACGCGTCCAGGGATTCTCGTCTCAGGACACGATCTCCGGGATCTTGCCGACCTTCTTGAACAGACTAGGGATCGTGGCGTAGATGTGTATACCCATGGCGAAATGCTTCCGGCGCATGCCTATCCGGCATTTCACGGGTATCCGCACCTCAAGGGCAACTATGGCGGCGCATGGTATCGTCAGCAAAAGGAATTCGCAACCTTCAACGGTGCGATCCTCATGACCACAAACTGCATTGTCCCTGTTGCCGAGGCCTACCGGGATCGCATATTCACCACGGGGGTCGCGGGATTCCCCGGCGTGCCGCATATAGCCGATCGGGTTAACGGCAAACCAAAGGACTTTTCGGCGGTCATTGCCTGCGCCAGACGCTGCATGCCGCCGACGCCACTTGGCGTAGGGTCGCTGACGGGCGGTTTTGCCCACGATCAGGTGCTTGCGCTAAAGGATAAGGTTGTCGCCGCCGTGAAGGCTGGGAAGATCCGCAAGTTCGTCGTGATGGCGGGCTGCGATGGACGTCATCCCACTCGCGACTACTATGCGCAAGTGGCGACAACCCTGCCGCCGGATACGGTGATACTCACCGCTGGGTGCGCAAAGTACAGGTACATTGGACTCGTCAAGGGCGATATCGACGGAATCCCCCGCGTTCTCGATGCCGGTCAGTGCAACGATTCCTATTCGCTCGTAGTGATCGCAATGGCGCTCAAGGACGCATTCGGGTTGGATGACGTGAATGACCTGCCGCTTGCGTTCGATATTGCGTGGTACGAACAGAAGGCCGTGGCTGTGCTTCTTGCGCTACTTTCGCTTGGGTTCCGTAACATACGGCTTGGCCCAACGCTTCCGGCATTCCTTTCGCCTGGAGTGGCAAAGGTGCTTGTGGAGCGCTTCGGCATTGCCGGGATCGGAACGCCGGATGATGATGTCCGCGCAATGATGGCCGGGAGTGAGCAGAAAAAGTCCTGATTGCGTCTTGTCGAGCCAAGACAGGCAGGCATGCCATGCGAATAAGGGGTGCTGAAAGGCTGGCGTTTGACTTGTGTGATAGAATTCTCGTCCGATTTGGCATTGCATAGCGCCAGATCGGACGATGTGTAATCGTATGAGGTGACAGATGAAGATTGCTGACATGTTTGCGGGAAGGAGAGATCCGTGTCGGGATCGCATTTGATGAGGGTTGGGCTTGCGGTTTCGGGTGGCGCTGACTCTACGGCCTTGCTCGTACTCATGTCGCAGCTGCAGGCGTCGCACGGGTTCGAGGCAGTTGTTCTCCATGTGGATCATGGGTTGCGGGACGACTCTGCAAGTGATGCCGATTATGTCCGGGGGCTCGCGAAACGTTTCGGTCTGCCATTCCATGAGCTTCGCACGAAGGTGACAAGACGGAAGGGGGAGTCCGTGGAGATGGCCGCAAGACGGGTGCGGCTTGGCTTCTTCGCCGACGCGATGAAGCACTACCGTCTTGACTGCATTGCGACGGGACATCATATGGATGACGTCGCCGAGACGTTCCTAATGAGGCTCGCGAGAGCGTCTGGCGCGGAGGGACTGGCGGGGCTTAAGCCAGTGAGTTTCGTGGACGGCATCGTATTCATAAGACCGCTTTTGAATGTGCGTGGTTGCGACTTGCGGGCATTTCTTGAAGAGAAGGGAATCCCTTGGCGAGAAGATTCGACGAATGCGGATACTTCCATCCTCCGCAACCGGGTGCGTCATGTTGTGCTTCCGTTCCTGAAAAAGGAACTTGATCCAAGGATTGTGGAGCACATCTGCCGCAGTGCGGGCTATCTGCGGGAGGTTTGCGGGGGGTGTGCTGGATCGCGAGGCGCGTCGGTGGCGGATAAGCGATGCGGCAAAGACATGGGATGTTCGCAGTCCAAGAATCTTCCAAAGCCATCTCGATACGTGCTTGAGGTTGGGCATTCCGTTGGCTTTGACAGGACAGCGCAGAGGATAGGGGAGTTCCCCGCGACGGCTTCATTCGATGCCGTGTCGCTGCGCGGCAGGACGCTCGATGTGCGCACTTGGCGTCCGGGCGATTGGATGAGGCCATGCGGTTTCCCGCATAGGCGTAAACTTCAGGATATCTTCGTGACCGCAAAGGTGCCGCAGGGATTGCGGCACGAATTGCCGATTGTGGCAGATGCGGATACTGGCGAAGTGCTTTGGTTGCCCGGCTATCGCGTCTCGGAATCGGTTAGGGTGTCAGGGACAGAGGCACCGTCCGTACTTTTCCGCCTCTGTGTTGAAAGCCCATCCGCCGTTTTTGCTTAACACAGAGACACTGAGGCACAGAGGGGGGGGGATTTACGATTTATGATTTATGATTTGCGGTTGCATTTGGTCATTTGGGCATTTTATTATTTAGTTGGTAGTTGATAGATGGTAGGTGGTAGTCTTGTCTCCACGCACTGATGTCGTAGCGACGACGCCCTCGTCGTCGCTATGGACGCGATGAATCGCGTCCCTCCCGTTGGCGGTAGGGAGCACTTACCTCCCTTTACGCATTTCACGGAAACGCGTCCACATTCTGAAATCTACATCTCTACACTTCTACACGGCTAAAATGGCCAGATGCAACCGCAAATTCCCACTACCAACTACCCACTACCCACTACCATCTACCCACTAAATCATAAATCCAATCCTATAAATCCTGTCAAAAGGAACATACTCTCTGTGCCTTCGTGGCTCCGTGGCTCTGTGTTAAAACCCATCCGCCGTTTTTGCTTAACACAGAGGTACAGGGGCACGAAGTCACAGAGGGAGGTGGGGATTTCTGACCGTGCAGAAGTGCAGGGATGCAGACGGCAGATTTTAGGTTTAGTTGGCAGATGGTGGGCTGTAGGTGTTGGGCATCCCTCAAATCAATCAATGTCTAAATGGCCAAATGCAATCGGAAATCGCAAATCCGATGCATGGGCGCGCCCATG
>CAVJWR010000104.1:8481-10832 GCA_963653155.1 Limosilactobacillus gorillae | reverse complement strand
GCCTCGCCGGTCGTCTTGCCGAGCGAGACTATCGGCGCGGATGCGCGGCTCCCTTCGAGCGATATGCGGCCCAATCGCGGCAACGCCGCATCTCCGCAGGCGAAATGACGCGCCATGCGCATTGCGGACTCGAACCTGAACCCGGTGTGGCTGTGCGGAAGCATTGGAACTACGGCGTGTCCCCAGTGGTTCGCGCATTCGTCGAACCCCGCCTGTGAAGTGGCTGGCGTGACGTTGCGGTCGTTCGTGCCGACCACCCACCACATCGGGCACTTCGCGGCGTGGAGGAATCTTCCGTCCACCATCTTGTTCCCGCCACGCGCCTTGTTTACGTCCCCACAATATATCTCCACCACGCCCTTGAAGCGAGGATCGACGGCTGAAACTATCGCCCCGTACCAGCTGCCCCACGAAAGCCCGACAAATACGGTGCGATCCTGGTTCACTTCGGGGAACGAACGCAGAAGCGAATGGGCAAGCACCATGTTCGCCTTGATCGAATCGGTCGTCTTCCCCTTTACCTGCGACAGGTCCGGACGCTGGTTGTACCAGTCCAAGGCGAGTACCGCAAATCCCTGCCTGACCCAATTCTCAACATGGTGCGGATACGCCGTGCCGCCACCGCCATGGACAAGAAGCACGGCAGGATACCCGTCGCGAGGCGCAGGAGACGGCGGCGTGGCGTAATACGCAAAGAACTCCGCCACCGTTCCGTCTGGCCCTTTCCCCTTCACGAGAATCGACTTCATTCCCGGCCAATCGCTCTCCGAAAATGGGGATGGCCTAAATTCCGGCGTCGCGGAAAGCTCGGCGAAGTTCCAGTACTTCTCCACATTCTCTCTCTGCCAGGCAAATGCGGCATTCGCCACAAACGCAGAAAGCAGAAGCGCAACGGCATATCTTTTCGTCAACATCATCAATCCCTCATCCTACATGGCTTAACGTTATCGTGGATTATAGCAAATTGTGATTCCATTTACGATTTACGATTGCATTGGAGAATTTACGATTTACGATTTATGATTTTCGATTGCATTTGGTCATTGATCCATTTGATGATTTGGTAGGGCGATTTCGATGAAATCGCCGCAGAGTCGGGAGGGTCGAGCTCCCGCTCGACCAAGATACGGGAACCTAAAACCTACATTTCTACACTTCTACACGGCTAAAATCCAAATCGTTAAATCAACAAATCCCTAAATGCAATCGTAAATCGAAAATCGAAAAATCGCAAATCCCCCCTTCCTCTACCTCATAATCACTATGGTGCCGACTTTCGACACGCGGAACCACAACTCGCCATCCTTCATGTACAGCGAAGCCCTTACCTTGGTTGGCACCGCCGCTTCAAGCTTCACGTTCGCAAGGTCAAGGCCCGTGATGCCGCCAGTTGCGGTAAGCACAGGCCAATCTCCCGCCTCAACAGTCGCCCCGTCCGCGACATCCACCCGCACCGTCGCCAACAGGGAGAGATCGAGGCTACCGTTCACGTTGAGGTGGTCGACGTCATCCGCAGCGCGGTATCCGAACGACAAGGCGCCGTCCTGCGCAATGGATACCTGATCCGCAACAGTCAACTCGCCGCCTCCACCGAGCGTGGAGACCGTAAACCTGCATCCGCCGGTCAGCGAGAGCGAAGCCCCCTTCGCCACCACCAGCTTCTCAAGGCTCTGCTCTGTCTGGGCCTCTTCGCCGATGCCCCACTTGCGCATCAGATGCCGCTCCAGCATGGAACGCTGCTCTGCGGTAAGCTCGAAGTCGAACGCCACCATTTCGGCGATCCATCCGCCTCCGGCGTTGCAGTTGCGGTCCTGCATCATGGAATCCACATACACGCTGTTCGTAGCCCCCACAGACATGAGATGCCATCCGGTCGGCAACGTATCGCTCGCCTTCACGGGTGCGCGGTCAAGGGCGAGATACCCATCCTGCACGGAAAGTGACGTGTATGAGGTGTTGAATATCTCTGCGCTGCCGCGCATGAACCATCGCGTTCCGTCTTCGGCTTTCTGCGCATTCCCCACGAGATCGCCGATGAAGTGCGTAGCCGCCCCTCCCC
This sequence comes from Limosilactobacillus gorillae, assembly GCA_963653155.1. Classification (GTDB taxonomy): domain Bacteria; phylum Verrucomicrobiota; class Kiritimatiellia; order RFP12; family UBA1067; genus UBA1731. Next base: position 8,773 of record CAVJWR010000104.1, on the reverse strand, counting down.
TGGCGGATTCGTCGTACTTCTGAACCACGTATATCTCGCGCACATTTTTCTGGTTTTCGGGGTCGCCGCCTTCCTTCCTCGTAAAGTAGAGCGATGCCGAATCCAGTCCCGAATCGTCAGTCCAAGAGACGTTCCTGTATCCGCCGAAACTTACGACACGCCGTGCGACGCCATCCGGCATCACAACTTCGGCAAGCGTCGGATTCGTCGAGATGAAACCGTATTCACTCGTCCCTCCAATCCCAAAAGTCGGATGGTACTTGGTCGAGCAGGCCACGAGTCCGTTTGCGCC
>CAVJWR010000104.1:0-8471 GCA_963653155.1 Limosilactobacillus gorillae | reverse complement strand
TTGCGCCGCTGTCACGCCAGGTCGTAACGTAGGTCTTTCCGTCATTCCCTTCGTACGTCGAGAACGAGTCGGCGTTTGCGGCGTCAAAATGGAAGAGCGTCCTGCTGTCAAGCGCATCGTCGATCTTCAGCGAAAGGGAGCCGCTCTCCACGACCATGCTGTCGGCGGCATTCGGTTCCGTGACTGCATTCACGGTGCCGGAACCGCGCTTCACAAGCGAGCCATTGCCGCCGGACACCACACCCATATCAACATCCGCATCACTGTCGAGCATGACGGCGGCATCGTCCGTGAACTCAAGTGAGCAGTCCGGCACCGTGGCCGCAGGATGCTTTTCGCCAAGCCATTTGGCCATTAGGTAGGCCTCCGTGTTGCGGAACTCTTCGGCGGTGAGCGGACGATGGTACGTTATGAACTCGCCGACAGTGATGCGTCCGGCGGAGGCATCCTGCATTTGCCCCTTGCGGTCCTTCGCGATGGCGTTTACGGTAAGCGGCGTCTCGGACCGGAACGCCACGAGGATCACGCTATCCGTCTGGTTGATTATCTTGCCGATATTCGCGAACGGATCGGTCGGCTGTCCGTTTACGGACCAGAACGCGGATGGCGACTGCGGCGCGGAATACGTGTTGGAGAGAAGGCACAGGCTGGACCTCATCATGTCCATGTTCGACGAGCCAAAGAGGTTGATTCCGTTCTGTTCGTTGTTTCGGTACACGATGAATCCTGCGTACGTATCGTTTTCCTTCTTGTCGCCGGAACCGTATTCGCCATCCGCGCCCCATGTAGGCAGGATGAAGTGGCTTTGGCTTTTCCCGGAGTATCCGAGGCAAACGCCGGCACCACGCCCGTTTCCGATATCCTGGACGAGCCACGGCATCCTCGGCAACGTGTTTGAGACGGCAATGGCGGCGATGTCTACGCCATCGCGGTGGTCGCGCCACTGCGTAACGTACGTGCGGTCGTCGCCGTCGAACGTCTTCTCGTCGAACTTGCCTTGCGACGCATCGTTTGCGTCGAGCCATATGTACGGATCTGCCGCCGGAGCGGTGGCATCAACGGATGGGCCAGACGCGAAGGATACTGCGCCGCCCTCCACGCGGATCTTCGTTCCCTGCGGCGAAACGCCGCCCACCACGAGCGTTCCGTCGCCAGTCTTCGTGAACGTGCCATCGGAGGCGACCACTTCCCCAACGCTGGCCGTGCGTCCATCCGGCACGCCAATGGCAGTCCCGTCTCCGCTTACGATCACCGCATTTGCGTCCGTGGCGGCCTTCTCGCCTGTCACCCACTTGCGCACAAGGTACTGGGCAATGCGTACGCGCTCCGCCCGCGTGAGCGAGTTGGTGAACACAAGCACCTCGCCGATCCTCGATCCGCCAGAGCGGGAAGGATAATAGCGGTCGGCCCCGATCTTGCCGATTATGGCGCCGGGCTGCACCGCGACGGAAATCACGTTGAGGTTGGTAAGGGTCGTTTGCGTGTAGTTCGCCGTATCGTAGAACGTCACATGGTCGCCGTTTATCATGATGTCTCCGTTGCGGCCGATCTTGCCCGCATCGTAGCTGCAGAAAAGCCGCTGGTCGCCCGCTTCCGTTAGGAACGCAAAGCCGTCTCCGCCAATTGTGCCGAGAATCGTGCGGCCAGGCGCACCGCCAGGCGTCTGCACGGCGTAGAACACCGCCGTAGGATCCTTTATCTCGCGGTTCAGCCTGAGCCAGCAGTTTGAAGGCCCGTATTTACCCTTGTCCGCCACGTGCGATCCGAAGTCCACAAGCGGCAGGCCAGTGGGCGAACGCACCGCACTCGCGAACGCGCCATGGGAATACGGGAAGTAGTATTCGTTTGAGGACGTAAACGCCTCGTACTCTCCTGCAATCCCGTTGCCGTTCGCGTCCGCCCAGTTTGTCACTATCTGGTATTCTACGCCATCCGTCACTTTCGGCATCGTGAGGATCGTATCCGCCCTCGTCGCGTCAAGGCGCAGCGCGGCCTTTCGGCACAGGGCCTCGATTTCGCCATCGGACGTTCCTTCGATGGTGAGCGTTCCGGCCTCCACCGTGAATCTTGTGTCGCTTCCCTGCGTTGAGCCGACCTTGAGCTCCCCGTCGCCGATCTTAGAGATCGTGCCTCCGCCTGTAACCGCCATGAGGCTTGCGGACGTGCCGGCGGCAGGGACGCGCACGTATGGGCGGCACTGTGCGCCGAGCGAACTCATCTGCGGAGTGCTGGACTCAGTCGCGGAAAGCTCGAATACGGACTTTGCCTGTGCCGACGACCAGTAGCCGTCAAACCCAGATGCGTCCGCAATGGTGAACACACGTTTGAAGTTTGGCTGCACGTACTGCGATGTTGTTGAAGGGTGTTCGATGATCCACCGCCACGTATCCCACACGCCACCCGTAGGCCCGATGCTCAGTATGGATGGGTTCACGGCAGGATACTCAAGGTACGTGTTGGCATCGCCGCCCGAAAGGCGCCCGGTATATATCCTATAGGCGCTACCATCCGGCGCAATGGCAGGAAGCCGGATATCATGCGTACCGTTCGTCGGCGCGACCTCCAATGGCGTTCCGCTCTCGTCGATCCAGTTGCCCGGAACGCCCCACATTCCGGCAGTCCCTGTCGTTCCGCCCGATACGGACTGTTCGGTGTTCGTCCAGATAGCGATATCTGCATGCAGCGAGAGCGCAAGACCCGCCGCAATGGCGCCTGCGCACAAAACGTTTTTCATAGCCATACCATAGCCCTTTCCGGCAACACTTATGCCAATGGCCATGATAATAGCAAAAGTGTTTTTTTTTCAACCGAAAAGTTGGGTAGGTGGAACATGGGATATTTACGATTTTTCGATTTGCGATTTACGATTGCATTTGGCCATTTAGGCATTTTATGATTTACCGTAGCGAAATATCCCCCGAACGAAGTGAGCCGCGCATGCGGTCACTAGAGGGGTGCGCCCTCGCCGTCGTGCCTGTACACGGGAGGCCCGCAACTTGTTGCGACCGGCAACGGGAGGGTCGAGCTCCCGCTCGACCGAAAACGGCATCGAAACAACGGACGCGCAGGAGCGCGTCCCTCCCGCATTACGAATCATGTCAATCTTGTAAATCCTGTCAAAAAAAAACTCTCTCCCAAAACCTACATTTCTACACTTCTACACGGCTAAGGCTAACTCCTCAACGGCAAGGGACGCGATTCATCGCGTCCGCCACGCTCTCGCGCATTTCACGGAAATGCGCCCACAAAGCCCGTGTACGTCACGCACATGTGGTCGCAACAAGTTGCGACCCTCCCGCATTTCTCCTAAAATCAATCAACACCCAAATGCCTAAATGCAATCGCAAATCGTAAATCGTAAATTCCACCTACCCACTACCAACTACCATCTACCCACTACCAACTACAGCATATCGGCGAGGCGCGGGCCGATGGCATCCGCGAGGCGCATCATGCCAATGGAATCGGGATGCGTGCCATCGACCGTTCCGTTGCCCTCCCTGTCGTACAGGTCAGAGCCATCCACGAGCGCAAAGCCTTTCGCAAACGCCGGTTCCGCACGGAGACGCGAAAACAGCGTTTTCATTGCCGCCCCCTTCTCCGTCTGCTTCCCGTGGTAGGCGAAATGATAGTCGTTCATCATCAGGATCGGCACATCCGGACGCAACGTGCGCAGACGGCGCACAAACGACTCGTACCGTCCCTTGTTGACGGTGTTGATGCCGATGTTCCACATCGTGTCGATCACGTAGGCCGCCGCGTCGATCTTCGCCAGCGTCTCGGCTATTTCGTTCTCCATGCAACCCGATCCCGAAAAGCCCATATTGACGACCGGTACGTTCAGCCGACGCTGAAGAATGGCAGTGTACGCCATGCCCGGACGCGACGCGCAACCACCCTGCGTGATGGACGTGCCGTAGAAGACCACAGGCTTACCCTGCTCGCCGCACGCCTCGGCCCGTGCGCCCGGCAGAAGCCCCACACGCACGTCCACCGCTCCGTTGTAGAGCGGCAAATAGACAATAGCCTCGTCGCCGGGCTGCCACGCCACGGCCAGTTCGTTCGTCTTTCCGTGCGTACCGCCTTTCGCGCCGACGAAATGCCAACCATTCGCCGTACGGCGGTAGATGTCGATGCCGCCGTTCGCGAATCGGTTCATGTTGCCGCCTTCGTACTTCTTCATCACCTGCCACTGGATCGCCAAACGGCGGGAGTCCGTCCTGAAGCGCAGGCAAAGCCCCGCCGAATCGAGACCATGCCAGCGTACGCCCGACGTCAGGAGGTTCGTGTCGGCGGGATCGAGCCGTCCGTAGGGATGCGTCGTGTGCGCAAAGCCGCGCCCGCAAAGAAACGCACCGGCATCGTGCCAGATCCATTCGTCTTTCTGTCCCGTGGCATCCGCTTGCGCGAAAGCCACACCCATGATGGCCAACATCATGGCCAGAGCCAATTTCCGCATCTTCATTTCAGTATCCTTTCCTTACAGCAATTCCATCAGCTGTTCGAGCGCGGCATCCATTGCCGCCATGCTGTCGCCTTCCGCCGCCGCCTTCACGAGCGCGTCAATTCGCGCAAGTTTCGCCGGATCGTCCTTCGCCTTCAGCCGCAGATAGTTGACGAGTCGTCCTTCCTCTGCGGCCATGTCCGCCGCAAGCTGCCGGCGCGACAGCATCAGCTCGTCCGCATCCCAGTCGATGTAGCAGGTGCCGTACGGATGCTGGGGACGCGCATCAAGCGCACTGCTCTCGTCCATGTGCCAATAGGCCATCGTTTCGCTGAACCCGTCGCGCAGATGCCGCCATACGGCATTGCGGTAGCAACCGGCCCCCGAATATTTTGAGGAAATGTGATAGCCCCACACTTTCTTGAAACCGAGTTCCTTAACGAGCGAAACGACCTCCGGCGTCGTCGCCGGACGGTAAAGCTCGATAATGTCGAAGAGTCCCGCACACTCCTTCATCGCCAACCGGAACGCTTCACCTCCGCCACGGATGAAGCCCGGCAACGGATTCCAGAAGAGGACGTTCGCCGCATTCTCCGCACGGATGATCCATCCCGCATGCAGCTCGCGCGATGCGGACGACTTGAACATCAAGTCATTCAGATCGCCGCTCGCCTCATCCACGGGATACCAGATGATGCGGTCTCGCCCAATGCCATAGCGCTCCTGCACATGTTCGGCAAAGAAGCGCACGAGCGCAAGTAGGCCCTCGTCGTACTTCGGTGTCCCGAACGGTACACGCCGCCCCGCTTGGTCGCGCAGTCCCCACCACAGGTCGTGCTCGCGTTCCACGCCGAGGTACGGCCAAAGCTTCATGCGCTTCGGGTCAAGTCCACCTGCAACCCAAGCATCGACATAGCGATCCAAGACCTCGTAGCTCGGCCGTTGCCACACGCCGTTCGTGTCGCAAACCGGATAGATGTCAGCGATGCGCGAAAGCAGCACGACATTGTAGCCGCGTTCGACAAGCTTGCGCACGCAATTCGTCGCCGGAGCGACGAACGGACACCTGCCCGCACCGAACGACGTCGCAAGATGCGTGTAGCCGGCCTTGTCCGACGGCACGGTATCGAGATCGTCATCCGTCACCGTCACCTCTACGGCGATGCGCGAATCCGGGAAGCCCGCCGTCGCGCTCCGAAGGATCAGGGTCGCCTCGCGGCGTCCCGGCGCGACACCGTGCGTGTCAAGCTCGGCGAATAGCGGAAGCGTCTTGCCGGGCGCAACCTCGATGAGCGAGCCAAGCGGCAGTTCGGCGAGCGGATCGTACATGGCCCGCCCGTCCTTGTCGCTAACCGTCACCGAACGGCGTAGCGTGAAGTGTCGCGCCACGCCGTCCTTCGGCGGGGGCTGGCGACTGCCCGTGCGGTAGAAGCCGTCGAAGCGGTCGAAGAACTTGAGGTTGCCGACGAACGGCTCGCCACCGAGGTTGGCGATCGCGAAGGCCACGACACGGCGCGTGTTGCGCGGCGTGCGCAGACGAATACGTTCCAGCGGACTCGCCGCGAGATCCGGCTCCGGCATATTCCCCCAGACGTTCGCCGACTGGAAGACGAGCAGCGGTCGCCCCTTCTGCGCAACCGTGAGGAACGCCCGCTCCAAGTCGCCGAACATCCGCTCCAGCGACGCGAACGCCGACGGGTCGTCTCCATGCGCGACAATCGCATTTTCGACGGCCTGACAGGCCGCGTCCACCGCCGCGTGTGCCGCCGCATCATCACCCGCGACGGACGCGCCGCGTTCGCGAGCATCCGCAAGCCGCCGGACGAAGTACGGCTTTACGCCGCCAAATACAGCCGTGCCGAACGTCCACTTAGCGTCGTTGAAGGAACCGCCCTTCATCGCCCATGACGAATGCCCGCCACACGTGCGTCCGTCACGGACGAAGTTGACGCCGAAAGTGTCACCCGGCTGTGGTGGCGTGTCGCCAAAAATATCCGTCACCGGCACGGACAGCGTGGCAACAAAGCCTTGCACCGTATTCGTCACGGACATCCTTGCGTGCGACCGCCAGCCATCCTTCTTCGCGCCAAAGAGTCCGCCAGATGTCGGCCCAGACGCATTGATGCTGTAGATGAAACACTGCGACTCATCGGCTTTCGGGCGAATGAACACCACTGCCCTGTCGCCGCTCCATGGATCGTCGGTACGGACAACCTTCATGCCGTCCGGAACGGGGCAATCCACGGTAACGCGCACCATGCCGCCAGAAATGGACATCGTGGCGGAAGCCGCCGCATCGACGAACTTCGCGGCGGCCGGGTTCATCTGCCCGAACACCTGCGCGTCCATGGCGTCCGCAATCTTGAACGGCCCTGTCTTGGCCGAACCATCCATGCCCAAAACCAACACTTCCGCCCCATCGGACGGCGGCACGGCGCGATATTCCGGCATCGCTACGCGGGAATAGTTGCCGACGGGTGCGGCGGCAAGGGGATGGGCTGGTCGCACATCCGCCATGGCAATAGCCACAGCGGTGGTGGAAAACGCCGCCACAGCCAGCGTCTTCACGGATATGCGGGAGGGACGCAATTCATTGCGTCCGTGCCTTGCAAGTGTCTCTCTCATCTAAACACGACCTTCTATCTAATTATCTGAGCACGATCTTCGTGCCGAAGTTCCCAAGCGTAAGCCACCCGTCGTAGATCCCTATTGCGGGATTGGCGGAACCCACCGCGCCGCGCAATTCGCCATTGACGTACAAAGACCATGAATTGAAATCCTTGCCGCCTGAATGTCTCCTTACCTTGAATGGCAGGCGCATGGGCGTCCTGTCCAGTCCACCATCACAGTTCATGAGACTGAGCGCCCCTTCGGCAATCGGAGCGAACGTGTCGATTTCGGCGTTGGCGGCAGCGTCAAGATTCAGCCGCTGAACCGCGATCCTGCGCCCCTTTGCGCTCTCGGTCGTGGCGCAGGACGTTCCCGTGCCAAGCGTCAGCTCACGGATGCGGGACTCGCTTCCGTCGTCATCCTTGCCGTCAATCGAAATGCTTCCCCCGACCACCTCCACGGCGGCGACATCGGCAATGTTCGTGCCGAGCGTCAGGCAGCCCGTCCCCGACTTGCGTACGACGATGTTGGTGCCAATCGACTCCATGCGGCCATCAGCGTTGCCGTCGCCAGTCACGATCTCCGAAACATTCGTGCCACCATTGACGATTGACCCTTCCGCTGTGACATTCATAACCACCGCATTGGCTCCATGCATATCAAGCGTGGCGTCCTGTCCAATCACAAGCGTTGATCCGTCTGGGAAGAAGTCTGACCGCGGCGTTCCTGCCGTGGAAGTGGAGAACGAGGCAAGCGACAGGTAGTTTCCGCCGTCAATGGCAATGCGTCCCGGAAATTTCATCGCTATCCAATCTGCCGTAGGTGAATGCGTCTCATCCACAAGACTGGTCAGATACACATTGTGTCTGCCTCCCGTGCCTCGAATCACAAATCCGCCGTCACCATCAAGCGTGAACTTGCTGCCGCCGCTTGAAAGGTGGAATACGGCGTTCGCATACGAATCGCGCTGGATTACGATATCATTTCCGTTCGTCCCCGTAAGGTACCATCTTGCGCCGGATATGTTGTTTAACCACCACCCTATACAGGAGGCAAGCGTGGCGGAACATGCCGAATTGTAATACCCTTGGCGCAGATAGCCGCCATTGAAGAGTATGCGGCAGTCTGGGCGGCTTTGCTGCCGAAAAGAACAGTAGTTGAGGTTCGCATCCTTGTCGAGCTGTACGGTAATGCCCTCGAACCGACCATAACTGCCGTAGGCGAGCGTCGTGCCATTGCCGAACACAAACGTCGATTCCGAGATCTGCCCATCTATGCTGGCGTTTTCCATCAAATGGATGAATATCTTGGCTGTCGTCGGGAATGGATTTTCCTTAGTGAAGAACGCGTTGCCTTGAGGCGTTGTGTATTGGACATATGCATTCTTCGTCGTCCGGAAGAGCGCGTTCGTGCCGAG
>CAVJWR010000103.1:0-10836 GCA_963653155.1 Limosilactobacillus gorillae | reverse complement strand
GTGCGTGACGTGTCCGTCGAACCGAACGACGACGGTTCGGTAAGGGTCGGCTACACGCTCACGGAAAAGGCCATCGTCTGCTTTGACGTCATGACGAACGGCGTCTCGGTCGGCGGTCGCAACCTGTGGCGCGTCCTCGGCGACGCGAACCGTGTCGTCGGGCGCGGACACGATTTTGCGACGCCATACGCCGGCGCGTTCACGTGGTTCGCGGCGGGGACTGAACTGATGCGCTCCGGTCGGCTGGATGCTGCCGCGCTGAAGATCGAGGTGAAGGCCTACGCGCTCGACAATCCACCGGACTATCTGGCCGTGAATCTGCCGCTTGCCACGTCCGGCTCGACGACCGCCGTCGCGGACGATCCCGGCTTTGGCATCCGCTTCTATCCAGACGAGGCGTCTCTGCCGGGCGGACTTTTGGAGAATCCGGCCTATCGCGAGACGATCCTCCTGCTGCGGCGCATCCACGCGAAGGGCGTGACGTGGCGGCGTGGCGCACCGAACGATGGCACGTGGCCGGAGCGGAACACCGACGAGCTGAACGCCTACGTGCAACTCACGAACGACTTCTACTTGGGGGTCTTTCGCCTCACGCGCCACCAGTGGCGGTTCATCCGCTCGGACTATTCGGACAGCGCGGTGCGCTCGGACTACCCGACGGCCGGCGCGTTCCGCCGCGTCGGCGGCGGGAACTGCCGTGTCACCAGCTTGCGCGGCGATGCGGCGAATACCTCCGCCGTCCTTGCGGAGCCGTCGGCGACGAGTTGGCTTGGTGCCTTTCGTGCGCGTACGAAGCTCGCGTTCGATGTCCCCACAAGCCTCGAATGGGAATATGCCTGTCGTGCGGGGACAAAAGGCCCTCTCTACAACTCGGATGTCTGGAGCCTCGATCGTCTTGACGAGATCGCCTGGACGAAGACGAATGCGGGTGGCATCGAACATGAGACAGGCCTCAAGATGCCGAACGCCTGGGGGCTTCACGACATGATCGGCGGTGCGCACGAACTCTGCCGCGATCTCTACGTGGACGGGCGGCAGTTCTACACGCTGCTGGACGGCAAGGGCGGAACGGCGGATGATCCCGCAATCAACCCAGTTTGCCTTGTCGGGGCGGACGCGAGTATGACGAACCGCATCCGCGTTGGTGGTGCGCACGGCGAAGACCCCAAGAAATGCCGTGTGACGATGCGGATGAGTCTTCCGGCTGACCAGTGGTGGGCGGCAGTGCGCCTTGCGTGTCCGGTGGATGCATGGTGGCTGTGAGGAACGAAAGGAAAGGAGGAAGGCGATGAAGAAGACATTGACGGCTATTATGTTCGTGTGCGCTGTCTGGACTGTTGGTGCAGGGCCGACTTACGAAGAACTATGGAATGGGGCGGTCTCGGCGCTTGCCTGGCCGGATGCGTCGTATGCGGCGACTTACGCCGCGAACCTATCGGCGAGCGCACCGGCATCGGCGGCGAGCGATCCGTTTGCGGTCGCCTGGGCGGCATTCTTCGGCGAGGCCGTCGGTTCGGGCTTCGGGACGGCGGTCTTAAGTCGCCGGTCGGGCGTGTGCCAGACTTTGGACAGCGCGTACCGTCCGGGGACTGTCATGCTCATCCGTTGAATCACGCGAAGGAGGTTGCGTCATGAAGAAAGCGAATCTGGTTCTGTGTGCGCTCGGTGCATCCCTATCGGGTGTGGCGATTGCGTTTCCGGTCGTGAGCGATGTTACGATGGAACAAGTGGGCGGGAAGGTCGTCATTGGCTATACGCTCAACGAGCCGGCGATCGTCACGGTCGATGTGCTGACGAATGCGCTGGATGGCGCCGGAGTGTCCGTTGGCGCCGTAAACTTGGCTGGTTTGAAGGGAGATGTCTTCAACTACGTGTCCGCCGGGCATCACGTGATCGAATGGCGTCCGCGCAAGACGCCCTTGGGCGAAAGCGGCTTCAAGGCGACGGACGGCAGCGTTCGGGCCGAGGTGACGGCGTGGTCGACGAACTGTCCGCCCGACTACCTTGTGGTAGACCTCACGAAGACGGTGACGGACAAGTGGGCGGCGGCGCGGTTCTATCCTTCCGCAGACTGGGTGCCGGGCGGCGTGACGGAAAATCCGGCCTATCGGCGGACGCATCTCCTGATGCGAAAGGTTCCGGCCGCCGGCGTCGAATGGCGCATGGGTTCGGCGCAGGGCGAGCCGTCGCGCACACCGGGACAGGAACTCAACCATCTCGTCACGCTCACGAAGGACTACTACATCGGCGTCTTTGAACTTACGCGGCTTCAGGGCAGCCACGCTTTCGGACAGGCGGTGGGCAGCGCCGCCAACTTCGCGACACAGGATGAATGCGAGGAATCGCCCGTGAACGTCTCATGGGCCGCGCTGCGCGGCGCGAGCGACGGCGGTGAGACTCACCGTACGCCGAAAGGCGATTCGTTTCTCGGCCAGTTGCGGACGAAGACTGGCATCGCCTTCGACCTGCCGACGGATGCGCAATGGGAGTTCGCCTGCCGTGCGGGTACGGAGACAACGACCTATAACGCCGACTACCTTGACTGGAACTTCGACAATGCGGACGCGGCACGGACAGCGCGGACGCTCGAACGCCTGAACCGCATCGCCTGGACGCTCGCCAACGCGACGAACCTGAACGCGAACGGCGAGGCGGTCTGCCGCGTCCAGCGCGTTGGGTTGCTGGAGCCGAACGCCTATGGGCTCTACGACACGTTGGGCAACGGCTGGGAACTGACGCTCGACTGCTTCACACAGGACGGCGCCTACATCGACACCTTTGGCGGCAAGGGGTATGCGGAACCCGTGATTGATCCGCTCTGCCTGTCCGCCGCCGGCGCGACCGCCCGCATCCGGCGCGGCTCGTGCGCGACGGAAAAGGGCGGCTACCTGACGGCTCGCGCCGGTCTGCGCTGGAGCGTCCCGGAAACGGAGAACTGGGCGGGCTGCCGTCTCGTCTGCCCCGTGGGGCTGTGAACTCGAATGAAGCGAGAGGAGAAATAGACATGGCGAAGATGAAACGGATGGGAGCGCTGGCCTGTTGCCTGTTGGCGGGGGCCTGTGGCGCGAAGGCAGCGAACGGCGGTTGGACGAAGACCTCGAAAGAACCCGTGTTCGGTAGCCCTGAACTCGGCACCTGCTTCGACGTGAACGTCATTCCCGAAGGACCGAAGAAGTTCAACATGTACTTCTCGTGGCGAGCGCAGAAGGCGATTGCGCGGACGACGAGTGACGACGGCGTGAACTGGTCGGATCCGGAAATCTGCCTGGGGACTGACCCCACGAGCGGCTGGGAGGATAACGTCAACCGCAGCTGCACCGTTTTCTGGAACGGCGAATACCACCTCTGGTACGTTGGGCAGGCGCGTGGCTTCTCGCGGATCGGCTACGCAAAGTCAAAGGACGGAGTAAATTTCGTCCGCGTGACGAAGCAGCCCGTGCTGATTTCGGAGCGTCCGCACGAGGGCTTCAGCGTCATGAACCCCTACGTGATGCGCGACGAGGCGCGTGGCGTCTGGCGGATGTGGTATGCGAGCGGCGAGACGTACGAGCCGAATGTCCTCTGTTATGCCGAGTCGGCGGACGGCATCCGTTGGGAGAAGTCGCCGCTCAATCCGATCTTCGTGAAAGGCTCGCGTGGCGCGTGGGATCAGGATCGCGTCGGCGGCTGCGAGGTGCACCGCCTACGCGACGGGCGCTACGTGATGTTCTACATCGGCTACTCCGACATCCACACGGCGCGCATCGGCGCGGCCATTTCGCCGGACGGCGTGACGCGCTGGGAGCGTCTGGCCGCGAATCCGCTCGTCGTCCCGACGCCCGGCGGCTGGGACGAGTCGGCGGTCTACAAGCCGTCCGTCTGCTGGGACGCGGCGGCGGACTGCTGGCGTCTCTGGTACAACGGCCGGCGCGGCCCAAACGAGTTCGTCGGCATGGCCGTGCATCCGGGCTACGACCTCGGCCCCGTCGCCGAGGAGCCGTTTAAGGTGATCCCGTCCGAGACGGTGCGCCGTCATTTTGATCGTTTTTCCTTCGACGACGAGGAGCTGTACCGTTCGGCGATCTCGAACCAGGGCGTTGCCTGGTGGGGAAACCACGCCATTCCTCGCTTTGAGTGCCCCGACGAGGAGATCATGCGCACCTACTACTTCCGCTGGTGGATGTACCGCAAGCACCTGCGGCGCACGAAGGAGGGGAAGTGGGTCGTCACGGAGTTCCTGCCGAAGGTCGGCTGGGCGGGTGCGGAGAACACGATCACCTGTCCACTCAACCACCACCTTGCCGAGGGACGTTGGCTGCGGAAGGGTGAGTATCTTGACGACTACCTCGCCTTCGTCATGGCGCACGGCAACGTGAACGGCCCGCGCGCGTATGCCGCTGCGCCGGCATGGGGCGCATTGGAGCGTGCGAAGGTGACGGGCGACAGGCGGCTCGCGCAGTCGCTGCTAAAGTCGTTCGTGGCGAATTACGAGGCGTGGGAGAAGGGGTGGAAAGCGAAGAGCCACAGCCTCGCCGATCCGGGCGTTCGCAGTGTGCGTCCCACGAAGGGCGTTGCGTTTTCGGTGGGCTTCCGCGCCGACCGTGGGCTTTTTGACCTGCCCGGCAACCGCGAAGGCTCGGAGTTCGCGCTTTCGATGGATGGGGCACGTCCGCTTGTCAATGCGTTGATGTGGGCGGAGGCCGGAGCCATCGCCGAGATTGCGCGTACGGTGGACGATACGGCCCTCGCAGACCGCTTCTCGGCGAAGGCCGTCGCGCTGGAACGGAACGTCAAGGCGCGGCTCTGGAATCCGGCGCACACGTTCTTCACGACGCTTGCGGTAGATGGACGTCAGGACAACGTGTGCGAACTGAACGGCTACGCGCCGTTTGCCGTCGGGATGCCGCTCGCCGGGTTTGGCGCGGCGTGGCGGGGAATCGTGGACGAGAAAGGCTTTCTCGCGCCGAAGGGGCTTGTGTTCCCGCGCCGCGACACGCCGGGCTTCGCGGACGGGCCGGACGTGACGCGCCACGAGTGTCTTTGGAATGGGCCGAGCTGGCCGTATGCGACGTCCGTCGCGCTGACAGGCCTTGCGCGTGCGCTCCACGCGGGACTTGATCTGCCCGTCGGAAGGGAAGATTTCGCGCGGCTCATGGGCCTCTACGCCCGCCAGCATCGGCGCGTGCGGGAGGACGGCCGCACGGTGGCGTGGATCGACGAGAACCTGAGCGGCTTCACGGGCGAATGGCTCGCGCGCGACATCCTCATCGATCAGGCCAAGGCGGAGGGGCGCGAGCCGAAGCCACGCGAGCGCGGCAAGGACTACAACCATTCGACTTTCTGCGACCTCGTAATCACGGGTCTCTGCGGTCTCGTGCCGCAAACGGACGGTACACTGAAGGTCGATCCGTTCGCGCCTGCCGAGTGGGACTGGTGGTGTCTGGACGGAGTACGCTACCACGGGCGTGACGTCACGGTTCTCTTTGACCGCGACGGGATGCGCTACGGACGCGGCAAGGGGCTGATCATCATCGACGGACAGCGGCAGTAGGAGAAGAATAACATGGATTTTGAGCAGACGATGAGACTGGGAGGGGTGCTCGTGTGCGCCGTGCTTGGGGCCATGGTCGCATCGGCGACAAATCCACATCGCATCACGCCGCTTGCGAACGACGGTATCGTGGTCTGCCGTTCGCCAGCGCCGCAGACGACCTACTGCTACACGCCCGGCATCTGCCGACTGCCGGGCGGACGCCTCGTCGTGACGTGCGACTGGGGCGGACCGGACATGGAGAAGTCGAGCGCTCTCGTCGGACACGTCTTCCTGTCTGACGATGGCGGCAAGACCTGGCGCGAACGTGCGGGCTTCCCGTTCATGCACGCGCGGCCGTTCCTTGCGGGCGGTCGGCTTCACATCCTCGGACACAATGGCCGTCTGCGCATCGTCCGCTCGGATGACGGCGGCGAGACGTGGGGCGAACCGGCGTGGCTCACGGAGGCCGCAGAGGGTACGTGGCACCAGAGCGCCTGCAATGTCTGGTACGTGCGCGGCAACGTCTATCTCGTGATGGAGCGGTCGATCCCCGATCCGCTCGGACGCTCGAACGGCTGGGGCGTGAACCGCCTTGCGCCCGTCCTGATGCGTGCGGACGAGACGGCCGACCTGACGAAGCGAGCAAGCTGGACGTTCGCGCAGTCCTTCTGCTTCACGGACATCTTTGACGGCGACCGCAATCCTCATTTTCCCTACGTGGGCATCCCATGGTACAAGGCGTTCACGGAGTATCCGGGTGGACGTCCAAAGGGCGCACCGCGCGGACATCCCGTTGGCTGGCTGGAGACGAACGTCGTGCAGCTGCAGGATCCCGACCAGGAGTGGTATGACCCTTCGGGCCGGACGTTTCACCTCTTCATGCGTGCGAACACATCTGGCGCGGGATATGCAGCCGTGGCCAAGGTCGTGGAGCAGACGGACGGTTCGATGCGGACAATGCTGGAGGAGGCGCCGTCCGGCGTGAAGACACTTTTCGTGCCGATGCCTGGCGGGCAGATGCGCTTCCATGTCCTGTGGGATGACCAGACGCGGCTTTTCTGGCTGCTGTCAACTCAGGCGCGAGACACGATGCGCCGCCACGATCGCTTGCCGAAGGATCGCTACGGGCTTCCCTACAACGAGCGCCAGAGACTACAGCTCTCGTTCTCCCGTAATATGATGGACTGGTGTTTTGCTGGACTCGTGGCGCAGGGCGAGACGACGATCGAGTCGCGCCATTACGCCGCGATGGCCATTGATGGGGACGATCTTGTCATCGTCTCACGCAGCGGCGACCGTGAGGCGAAGTCGCCGCACGACACCGACCTGATCACGTTCCACCGTGTGACGGATTTCCGTTCGCTTGTCTATTGAGTCCCGTGCCAAAATGGGTAAACTTCAGGAAGATGCATCTTGTTAACCGATGAGGTTGCTGTGGTATAATTAGCGGCATGGAAAAGCTCGCGACAGACATCCCGTAATCAGAAACGCAAGCCACGTACTTGACTGTAGAAAAAAAAAACAAATATAATTGCCGCCATTTCACATTATTAGAAAAGGAGGCGGGATCGTGGCGGCAAAAATGCTTAAGGAAAATATGCATGCGGAGAATCCGCACGTATGGTTCTATGTGGGAATCGCGAAGTCTTTGTCGTGCAAAATGGCGATGCGGATGGTAGCGTTGGCTACAGCTCTCGTTTGTGAAATTGCTCGTGGGGCGGAAACGGACTACGTGAAATTGACTCGAAGCGACGGGAAGTACGATGGAAATGAATATTTCTCGCTTATGCCCGGTTGCGAGTACGTTAACTGGTCTGACGGCCAGTCGATCCATCAGGGGGCAACCTACTATGTCGGCGCAGGGTTGCGCGCTTGTTCTGATGTCGCTGGTTCTGGATATTCCATAGTCCCGACCATTATGCTTGCTGGCGAAATTCTCGTCCAAGGAGGGTATTCGGCGACATATTCGTTTGGTGATTTGCGGATTCTTTCCGGCGGATGCCTAAACCATTTTCAGATCAACCTTAAGAAGGGAAACATTACCATCCTCGCCGAGGATTCAGGCAACCCTGCGAGACTTCTGTTTTCAAGACCAGATGCGAATGGAACATATCGCCTTGGAGCGAAGGTATGCGGTTCAGTGGCGAGCCGACTTCTGTTCACGAATCAGTATGCATCGGCCATTGGCTCATGTCTGCAGTTTTGCGCAGATTCAGATTGGGAGGGGTTTCAAGGGATCCTTGCCGTTGCAGATGGCCTTGGCATTCAGAATGTGAAGGGAGTGTCTGTTGTGGCTCCAGGGGGATTCCATTTCGGCAACGGTGCAAAGATGGATTGGAGCAAAGATAATGCGCCGCTTTCGCTTGGTGAACTTACCTTTGGGGCGGATGCGTCAATAACGAATGCCGCGACAAGCGCAATCAACGTGTCGGGGATGCTTTCGATTGGGGAAAACGGCTATTGGCTTTGTCGGACTGGCGGCACGATAGGGCATTTGCGGCTTGGTGAAGGAACTAAAATATGCTCGGACGGCACATCTGTACCAGTATTCAATGTCTCTAATCGGATTGAGCTGGGAGAAGGAACTTCAATTGATCTGTTGAAGACGAATCCCATGAAAGGCATGGCTCCTGCGAAGGTGCTCGTATTGAAGCTTGCGCCAGATTCGGTGGCGGCAGGGTTGCCGGATTTCTCAAAGGTAAGGGTGCGGCTTGGCTATTATTACGAGTCATGGGCGGGACAACAACCTGATGTTGGCGGCAGGCTTGTCGTTGAGGATGATCCTGATGTCTCAGGTGGAAAATATGTATATGCTACACATTCTCCAATAATCAGATATATCGACGAAAACGAGTGGGGCGGCGATTATGACTGCATGGATCCAGATGCCGACCATTCCGCGAATTGGGAGGACGGGCGCTATCCACATGGAGATTCGCTTTACGCAATTACCTCGCGAACTGACATTGTCTTTGCTGATGCGGATTCGGCTCATCCCAACCGTACAGCGGTATTTCCTGGGGGAGGCCTTCTTTGCGATGACCTTGTCACGTTGTATATGCTTGCCGATTCCGCATTCGTCTCTAACCTTGTAATGTATGCGAGATCATCCATATATGTTCGAGGGGCTGGAAACCAGCATTTCGGAGGAAACATTCTCATGTCTGCATGGGCAAAGGGACGTCCGATGGAAAATGCCGCATGCATACGGATGCTCGGCGAACGGACGTTCCACCTTGATTCTGCAATAAGTGGCGATGGCGCGTTGGAAATACAGAGCTATTACCCAACGGTGTCTGGAGGCGCGACCATCCATATGGCAGGCGACAATCTGAAGTGGTCTGGAGCTCTCTGCACATCTTGGCTCATGAACGGCGATTCGCCTGATGCGGACGAAATGCATCATACCCGGATTGTCGTTGGCGACGCAAAATCCCTCGGCGGCGATTCTGGTTCGTTTGCCCATAACAAGATTACCCTTTCCGACTACGCGGAGATTCGGTTTACCAACACTACATCAATGGCCGCAGCCAACCGTGGGCTGTACGTAAACGGTAGTGCCGCCATTAATGTTGATGGCGGGTGTACGGTGACATTCTCCCAACCTCTTACGCTCAACGGAACGCTTCGCAAGATAGGGTCAGGCACTCTTGGCCTCGGCGGCAAGGTGCGCTACGGAGTGAACGATGACATTGATGACGAAACGTCGCCGACATCCGGTGCGAATGCCATTATTGTCAAAGAAGGCTCCATAAAGGCCAAGAATGTCTCGGGTGTGGAGATCTCATTTGGAGCCGGTACTGCAGTCACGACGGATTTTGAGTATGGCGCTTTGGATGTCTCTGACGCTACGGTGACGATTGCCGATACCCTGTACGTTGGTGCCGATGCGAACGCTGTTGTGCCGCCTGAAGGGGAGCCGCTGACGCTTCCCGTGCTTAGGATGACTGATGAACAGGCTGCGACAATGGGACGTAGGCTTATGGCAAAGAGGGTATGGAAGGGGCTTGCCGCCACTCTCATGAAGGAGTCTGCAGATGGCTTCACTACGTATTCCGTACGCTATTCACGCAAGGGAACGTGCGTTACAATACGGTGAAAATGATTAGGAGGTAAAGTGATGATAAGGTTGTTGATGCCATTCGTGTGTTTGTGCACCGTTGTGTCTGCCGTGGCGTCTGGCGTTTCAAGGGAGTGGAAGCTTGCCGATTCAAGGATAGTGGTGGAGTCGCCGTCAGATGAGGCTGGCAGGGCCGCAATGGATCTTGCCAAGCACATCGGAAAGGTCTGCGGCGACGAACCTGCTCGCGCCAAGAGTCTTTCCGACGGCGTACTGAACTTCGTCTTCGTCAATGACCCTGTGGCTAAGAAAGGCGAATTCCGTATGCCGCAGGGTGGGTATGCCGTGCGAGGCAATGCCGTGATCCTATCCGGCGACCCTTCGTTTGCCGTGTCACTGTTCCTTGAGAAGGAGCTTGGCGTCACTTGGGTATGGCCTGGCGAGGACGGCATCGTGGCTCCGAGGCGAAATGTCGTGAGGCTTCAGGAGGGTGCGTCAAATCACTTCGAACCACCATTGGTAAAGAGCGAGTTTCGTCTTTTCTACAAGATGCGCACTTACGACAGCCGTAGAAAGTTTACGCCGGGGCCGTTACAGCTCCCTAAGGGCCGCAATCTCGAATGGATAGACGAGAACCGCGAGTGGACGCGATGCCATATGCGTCTCGCCGACCGTGAGCCGTTCAGGTATGGGCACGCTTTTACCGATTGGCAGTCGAGATTCGGCAAGGAGCATCCCGAATATCTCGCGCTGAACGAGAGGGGCGGGCGCGGTATCGTAAACGGACGAAACCCAAAGTACGTGCATCTTTGCATCTCAAATGAGTCCGTGGTGGATCAGATAATATCCGATTGGGTGAAACGCGGTACGCCAAGGTATCTAAACGTGTGCGAAAACGATGGTCACGGCTATTGCCGCTGTGAACGTTGCGTGGCGCTTGACGCAGACCTTGCCGATGAGGACTTCAACGACCACAAGACGGATCGCTACGTGTATTTTTGGAACCGAATCGCTGAGAAGGCGATGCGGGTACGGCCCGATGTGCAGCTTGTCGTCTACGCATACGCTGCGTATCGTCACGCCCCGCGTCGTGAGCGCATCAAGTGTTCCGACAACATCGTCATCGGTTTCGTGCCAACGTTCACGGATGACTTTGAAGGCGAAACCCAGGCTTGGAAAGCTGCTGGGATGGGCAAGTTTTTCCTTCGGCCAAATTTCCACTGCGATTGGGGCTCTGTGCCGCGTGGATTTGAGCGCTGGCTTT
>CAVJWR010000102.1:5838-10939 GCA_963653155.1 Limosilactobacillus gorillae | reverse complement strand
GTCTTCAAGATCAGTCTGCTCGGCAGACAGGTACCTGACGGCACGGCAGACGATTCGCACCCGCCCTGGGATGCGGTGCGCAAACTGACATTTCAGCAATGGAACCTGCGATGAACGAAACGACATGTCACGTCCTCCCAAAATGCGCTAAAGCGTAGCGACGAACCGCGCCGCAGCGGCATCAACGCCAGCCTCATCCGTCTCGTCTATGTCGCCAAGGCCGTTCAGGAACAGTATGAACGACTGCCATGCGGAATCGAGCCATGCGGTGATTTCGGCCTCACACGTCTTCTGCGGATTGTAGCGGATTAGCAGGTTGCCGGTAAGAAGGCAGAGTTCAGCGCCAGTCACGCCGGGACGCTTCAGGATGCAATCACGGAAAAGCCCGGCGAACCGACCGGCAAGGGCCGGATACTGCCGCACCCCATGGATATTCACGCGTACGCGACCCGGCAACGAATGGACGATGCGTATGCCGCCAACGCACTTAAGGTAAGCTTGTATCAGTGGATTCATAACGTTGAACTTGAGATTGCGGACAAATGGAAAACGTGTGGATTGATCAGCGGGACAGAGATCTGTGCAACCACCAAAGCACCGCCAGCGGCGAGAACTTCGGGCCGCCCTTCCCGGCAAGCCCACGCACGAACGTGAATATCAGAAGAACCGTCATCAGCGCCGGAAGGTCGAAGACTCCGCCGGAACGGCGCATCACCGCCTGGTTCAATGCGTAATGGATCGCATTCAGTTCCCTGCCGACGAGCGACCGGTGGCCGCGCAAGGCCGCATCGAAGTCAAAGCCGTGCGTAGATGCGGCAACGACAAGCGAGGGCGACAGCTTGCCGGCATCGTAACGTATGAGTGCGGTGCCGATAAGAGGGTTTACCGTCACGTCAATGATGCCGTCAAGCCTCTTCAGTCGCACAGCGAACTCCTCCATCGCCTTCGGCCTTTGGCGAAGGGACGGAATCCTAAGGCGCATCCTGCCCGGAATCGAATGTATGGCCTCCAGCACCCCGGAGAACGAAACGACACGATTTGTGGAATTAATCAACATGGCCGATAGTGTATCATGTCCCACTACCGCAGTCAATGAAGGAAAGAGGCTCACTGGGCCTTCGCCCCGGCATCCTTCCTAACGACAGATTTGAAGCCGTTGATCGAAACGCTCGCGCCGGTGCAGTTCGTGAACACATTGTCCGTAAAGACGAGCCGTCCGTGGACCTTCGGGACGGAAGCGTCACCGTACGGCCAGCGGTTCACGCCCGACCGGAACGGCTGGGCCACGCCGTCGAAGACATTTGACACGACCGTCATGTCGGTAATGCGTCCGTACTCATACCAGTAGTCGATCAGATCAGTCGCCAGCATGCCACCGGTCAGCTTGCGGAAGACGTTGTCCTGCACCACGATTTTGCCCCGACCGGAAAGGCGGATGTGCGGCACGTTCAGGAAGACGTTGTTCCGCAACGTGACGTTCGGCGACAGAACCGTATTCTCGACCAGCATGCCAACAGCCGATGGCGGAATTTCCCGATCCAACTCAACGCGGCAATGGACGCCGGCCTTGTCCCGCGAAAGAAATCGGACGACACGGGGCGAGCAGAAAACCTCGCAATCGTTCGTGCTGATCACGTCCAGCGCATCCCCTGTCCGGTACGGGAAGAATCCCCACTGCCCGGCATGCATGGCCTTAAGCGTCACTACCTTCCCGTCGATAGAGGTGACAACGTGGTAGTTGCCGTGCACGTTGCACCCGTCGTCCTGCGAGTCCTGGATTTCGCACCTCTCGATGAGGATGTCGCCTTCACAACTCGTGAACATCATGTCGTCGGCCGTCAGCGTGACGCGATCCGCCGCATATGGACGGGTCGCATACGCCCGGACGGTCACGTTCGAGCAGTTCTGCGCGACAAGCCCCATGCCGACGAAGCGCGACAGCGTCACGTTCTCGACCGTCACGTTCCGGCAGTTCTCGAAGAACATCGCGACATTCTCGCGGTTTGATCCGGGCGGCAGCGCGAATGTAACCGTCTCGCCAACCCGAAAAGAGCACTTTTCGTTTCGCGGATGCGAATCGGCGCGATAGTCGAACCGAAGGAGGCCCGGCGCCAACTCACGCACGGAGGTCGCCATGAAGTTGGCCGCAAGCGCGTCCTTGCTTCCCTTGCCGGATGCCGTGAACACATAGCGGATCCGCATGCGGTCGATCGAATGGAAGGAGAACACCCGGATCGTGCTCCACTTGCCGTCCGCGCACACGAAGTCAACGTCGCCGCCGGAAATGCGGTAGCGGGAATCCGACTCCAGCCGAATGGAAAAGCCGGCCTCGTCCTTCGCCTCAATCTTGAACTGGACAAGACCAGGATGCGCGTTGCGCATCGAGAAGTTCCTGAGCGTGACGTTCTCGCAGTTCGCCACGGCAAATGGGAATATGCCGTTCTCGAAGACATATTCCTTTCCGCCGCCGTCAAATACAAAATCCGTACGACCGACGATTGGAAACGCGACATGCTTCATGCCCCGGACATTGTTGCTCGGCTCGATGAACATCTCCGTTGTCTGCGACAGCCGGACGTGTTCCGCCGCCCAGGCGGACAGCAGCCCGCCCGCAACCGCCGTGAAAATGAATGCTCGCTTCATCGTGCGTTCCCTCCAACGCCCGGAATCTCCCGGCTCGTGGCAAGCGCGACGACCCGACCCTGGCTACCCACCGCGCAGTAGTAGTGGTACACGATGCCGTTGTGCTTGATGACCCACGGCTTGTGCGCGTGGTTCCTGTCGAATGTCGTGCCGGGTGCGACAAGCGGCTCGCCCGTCCATTTCGTCCAGTTGACAAGATCCTTGGATGCGGCGAATGTCTCGTGGGCGGGGGACTGAGCCTTCGGATAGAACGCGGAGAAGTAGAACATCACGTAGATGTCGCCGATCTTCGTGAGCATCGGATCGCCGACAAGGCCGATGCCGCGTTCGCCGGGTACGGGCTTTCCGTTCGTCAGCACGGCACCATCGCCGTAGCGCCGCCAGTTCAGCATATCGTCCGACACGGCCATGCCGATCGACTCGCCGCGATCCGAGCGGCGCTTGGCGTTGTAGTACATCACGAACTCCTTGCCCAGCCGCCGCAATGGATCCTGAACAACGAAGCTGCGGAAAAGCTCGTAGTCCTCGAAGCTGCGGGCATCGGAATCTTCCGGACTGAGCACTGGATGCGCGGTCATCCGCAGCCACTTGTCGGCGACCGCATTGTCCTTGGCCGTCGCGACTGAAATCGACAGCGGAGCCGTCTCGTACCCAGTCTTCGCGCCGCCGATGTACGTCATCCAATACCAGTCGCGGTATTTGCGCATGCGATTATCGCCGCCCCATTCCGTCGAGAACAGCGCAGGGCCGCCGTCGGCTTGCGCCGAATCCCACGACCCCGCCGCGCCGCGCTCAAGAACAAGGCCGAGCTGCGTCCAATGG
This sequence comes from Limosilactobacillus gorillae, assembly GCA_963653155.1. Taxonomy (GTDB): domain Bacteria; phylum Verrucomicrobiota; class Kiritimatiellia; order RFP12; family UBA1067; genus UBA1731. The sequence goes on along the minus strand of CAVJWR010000102.1, from coordinate 7,474 downwards.
ACAAGATCGTCGGACTTCGCCAGATGCGTCTCGTAGCCCTTGCCGTCGTAGACGATGAACATCATCCGCCAGCCGTCGTCAGTCCGGTACACGCATGGGTTGTCGATCATCGTTCCCTTTTCGGCACGCATCACGGCACCGACCTTGAACGGCGTCTTGACCTCATCGTACAGGGACTTCATCTCTTCGGGAGTGACAACCGTCGACGCGGCCAACAGAACAGAAGCTAAAAACATGACAGGATCTCCTTTTATCGAATGCTTATTGCAAGACCCGGGCAAATCGCGCTGACAATCAATGCCGTGCCGCGTCGCCGCATGCGAACCTTCCATTCGTTAGGAAGATTGCTAACGGAAATGGCATCCCCATCTCCTTCAAACGACAAAACCTTGAGCACGACGGAAGACTCCGCGACCTTTATCCCGTCAACATCAATCGCCAAAGACGCACCAGAGTCCAGCACGAGCCGACCGACTTCGCTCCCTTTCGCCAGCGAGACGTGTGTCCCCCGAGCGAGGCGGACGGCCCCCTCTCCCGACAGGCGACCTTTGAACGAAGATTCGCCGCCCGGCGCGAACACCAGTTCCGCGTTCGACGGGATTGCGACCGTGCCACCGCCCGCGAGCGACCGAACCGCACACGTCCCCGAACGAACTGCGAACGCGGCATCTTCGGCCACCGTCAACTGAACAACCGAGGTCGAGCCGTCCTCGCCGGCCCTGTAGCGGCTTTTCACCTCGTCTGCGCTCAGGGCTGTCCGCCAAATCGCGAAATCGCCGATGTACCCCCTGAAAGGACGATCCGTTCCCGTCGCCATCGCCGCGCCCAAGGTGAACTTCGTTCCGCTGGCCACGGACAGACCTTCCGTCAGCACGTCCTGCCCACGCAACTTGCCATCGACGTAAAGCGCTCGGACACGGGACGTCGGGTCGTAGGTCACGGTCACGTTGTGCCAAGTCGAGACATCCCCCGAAAAGACCGGATCGTCCGGATGCGAATCGACCGACAGGTCTGCCGACCATGCATAATGCTGGTAGCCTGGTGCGTCTGACATCCGCCCCTGAATGGAATAGTAAAGCGTAAAGGCGTTCATCGCACGGGCAGTGCGGGGCGTACCCCAACTCCAGACGCCCAAGTAGGAGTTCTTCGCCTCCATCCGTTCAGGCATGATCCACGCGGAAACGGTAAACGCCTCGTCCCCCGACGGCAACGCCGCGCAGTTCTGAAGACACAGGTAATCCGCTCCCATCAACTTGACCGCACTGGGAATGTCCGACGAGAAAGCACCCGCTTCGCCGGCATTCGGAACAAGCGCATACCCCTTTCCGTCATCATCTTCCAAAGGCCGCTCGCCGCTGAACGACCAATGCGCGACCGGGGCCGTCACACCATCAGCCGTCCCGACCTCAAGCGCACCGGACAAGACTTTCGTTCCTGTCGGCAATTCCGCCGCAGACGCAACCAAAACGGATCCAAGCCCTGTCTTTGTCATGGTGCCTCCGCCAACAATCCGTCCGAGGGAAATCTTCTCATCTGTGGCGACATCGAGCGCGACAGCCGCCCCATCGTCCGCCACTACCGTCCCGGCAAACGTGCCGCCCGCCGAAAGGGTCAGGTTGTCGGCCACCGCCACGAC
>CAVJWR010000102.1:0-5828 GCA_963653155.1 Limosilactobacillus gorillae | reverse complement strand
CCTTCAAGTGATGCGACGGAAAGAGAAGTGGGTTCGTTAATCGCAAGCGTACCATCGACGCGAACCTTACCCGTTCCCTGAATCGTCCCCAGCGAAACAACCTGACCGTCGGGAACCGAAAACGTCGCCCCGTCCGCAACAGTCAGCGCACTTTCGCCCTTCGCAAAAGCCGACAGGTCGCCGGCCGCCAACAACGGGACCTGTTCCGCCGCGATGGCGCAGTTCAAGACGAGAACATCGTCCATGGTGCCCTGCCAGTAGTTGTGGTTTGACCCGGAGCCAAGGCTTCGTCCAATCGCGAAATTAGACAGGTCAACCACCATTTCCGTCGGCACATCCTCAGCGACTAGCACACCGTCAGAATAGATGCGCCGCCTCGGGAGCGATGGATCGTACGTCACGACCACATGATGCCACGCGCCATCCCAGACATTGTCGTAGACGGTCGTTCCGTTGACGAGAGCCGCGCCATCGCTCGCGAGATCGTTCCCCCAATTGTAGTGGAGATAGCCATACCGCGTCGTGTCGGACTGGTCGCCGTCCCCCGTCGTACGCAAGCCGTTCATCCGACCCTTCGCCGCGCTTCCCCAAGAATAGATGCCGTTCTTGCTGCGCTGTGAGGCCTCGTTCTTCACCCGTACGGACACGGTGAAAGCCGCGTTCCCCGATGGAAAGTCCGTGGCGGTCTCTGACGCGAACTTGGCGGCGGCAAATGAATTCAACACAAGGACATTGACATCTGACGCGCCGGCAAACGTCACGGCGTTCGGGGTGGCATTCGTCAGGTCGCCCCATGTCGCCTCGCCCTTGCTCGGCACCAGCCGATAGCCGTTCCCGGACGAATCGAACCCCGGATCGGCAGCATCAAACGTCCAGTGCGCAACCACATGACGGGCGAGATCTCGACCGCCCTGCACCTCGACTTCACCCGCCTTGACGTCAAGCCCCGCCACGGCCAGACGACGGACGGGCAACTTTTCCGCGCCCGTCTTCTCGACATGACCAGCTCCGCGTAACTCGATCAAAGCCGAAGATGCCGATTCGACAGCCACGACCGTCTTCGACCCTTCCGCCGTTTCGACGGTACCGTTCCCGGACAGGGCGGCAAACGTCTGCGTGCCAATCTCGTTCACGATCATGCCAGTGTCGGACACCTCGACCGCCGCAGACGACGGGATGAAGTCCGTCCCCTGCGGCGTACCGGACGCGAGTACCTGCGCCTGTGATGCGGTCAAGGCACACGCATAGATCCGAAAATCGTCCATCCGCCCCTTGTAGATCTGCTCTTTGACATCCAGCACGTTGCCGAGGTAGAAGGACGTGTCGGGCGAAAGGTTCACGTTCGGCGTAATCGTCGGATCGTCGGAGGCGACAAGCGTTCCGTTGACATAGACCTGACGCATGTCCCCGGTCGCAGTCGGATCCCAAACGCACACGACATGCGCCCAGTCCGTTCCCGCGAACCCGCTCGCCCACTCAAACGAAAGATCGGATCCATAGAAGAAGAAGTTCCCCTTCCCCGACTGAAAGGACAGTCCTGCGCATTCGCCCTTCTTCGCCACGCCCCAGCTGCAGACGCCGCCGTTGGGGCTTTCCGGCGAAAGCCACACCGCAATCGAGAAGGCCGAATTGCCGCTTGGCAATCCCTGACAACGCGACCGGAATCGCGCCGTGCCGTCAAGGCGAAGGACTCCGCCTGTCGTGCGCCCGATGACGGACGAGATGCCACCCGTGGGCATCATCAGATCGCGTCCAAGCGACCCGGTGTTCCGTCCGGGCGCATGCGAATCGTCAAATGGAAGTCGAACGACCGGCATCGGCAATTCCGATTCGTAGACCGTCGAGCCCGTTGGCACTCGCAACGATGTCAGCGCAGTCTGCACTGAATCCACATGCGTCGCGCCCGAAGCGACAACTTCGCCCGACAGGTCTCCCAACGTCGTCCACACCTGCGCCAGCAGAACGACAAGCAAAAAGGCCGCGACACGTTTCATCTGATTTCGAGGATAATCCATTTGTTTGTTCCTTTCCGTCGTTATTTCCTTCTGTTGATTCCTTGCAAATGCCGTTTTCTGCATCGAGGTTACCAGACAAGCGTCACCGGTCCGAGCAGCCCCGACGGCAAGAGCGCGTCAGTTGGCTTGTAAGGATTGATGTTGGTGCGCGTCCGTCGCTTCTCCGGCGGAAGCCCGGCATCCAGAATCAGCCGGTTCGGCCAGAGGTTTGTCACGCGCACCTCCAGTTCGTTGCCCTTCCGCTTCAGTGCCGTTCCGCACGGTAGCCGATGCGGCAGCGTCCAGGATACGCCCAAGAGCTGTCCGTTCAGAAAAACCTCCGCAAGCGCGTTGACGCTGCCAAGGTCAAGGGCGGCGCGGCCATCCAACGGACAGTCGTCGGCGACGTCGAATGTGAAACAATAGCGAGCCGTTCCCGAATAGTTCCGAATGGCCGTGTCCGAGAAAGTCGTCCAGTCGCGCAGTTCCGGCATCTGAACGGGCTGGGACGGTCCGCCGACACTGGGATCGAACCGAACGGTCCAAACTCCGGACAAAGTCTGCTTGCCGCGTGGATTCGACGGAGGCGGCGCGTCCCGCTCATTCGAGAACACCACGAAGACGGAGCCGTGCGCCGGTAGCGAAAGGGCCACGTCGCACCGGTCGAAGCCGCGATCCCGCATCCGCCGCACAATTTGCGACAGGGTTCGGTCTCCGGAAACGGGATTCCACAGTTCGACCTGCGGGAACGCAGTGCGGAACGTGGCCGTGAACGTCTTCGGCGCATCGGACAGGTTCGCGACGAAATAGATGTCCTCGTTCGGGAGCGTCCGATGAATCCAGTCAATTGATCCAGCCGCCTCGTCATTAAGACCCGCAAGGGCGAGGTCCGGCGGCAATTCGTCCCGCACACCCGCGCGCCGGAGGAAGACGCGTCCCCGTCCGACGTTGCGCACCGCGCACGATGCCGCTTTGGGTGCACCCCAAAGGGCATCGGACATTTCCCGATAGCGCGCGGTTGAGTCCATCATCCGCGACGGGCCGTCCGGGCGGTCGCCGACGAGCGTTGCACCCGCATGGACGAGCTCATGCAGCTTGCGCATCGCCGCTTCCCCGATAACAGGGCGGCGGGCCGGATATGTCCGGATCGTCCGCTTGCCCGGTTCGAGGTTGCTTCGGGTCTTGGGATTGCGTTCCGAAAGAATGATGGCCCGATACCTCATCCCGGAGGGCAGAACGACATCGCCATCCTCAACGTGCGCACGAAGAAGCACTTCGGTAGGGCAACAGTCGTAGTCATAGCCCAGCCCCAGACCGTCCGCCGCGTTCTTCATGCCCACGAAAAGCCCGTCCACATCCCCCGCGTAAAGAATGGCATCGGCGGCGAAACGCCCACGAGACAGCATCCACGAACACCGCGACAGGTAGTCGTTGAACGCCTTGGACTGTCCGAACCACGTGTTCTGCGGGTTGTAGTGGATGCCCACGTTCCTAATCCGCCCAGGCTTGTCCGTCAGTGACGGCGACAGCATCATGCCGTGATAGCAGACGCGCGTAAGCCCGTCACAGAACGCGCGGTCGGCGCACGGCTTCAGGTCTGCCGGAGATTCGCTCCAGTACGTGTCGATCGTCGTGAAGGATTCGGACAGGACTTCGGGCAGACCGTAGACATGCGCGGCAGTCGCGGCGTCGCGCACCATGAACCGCTGGGTATCGGCAGAGCGGTGCGCACAGGGCATCCAGACCTCACCCATCGCCACGTCGCAATGCCCCTGCATCTGACGGACGTCACCTTGCCGCTGATGGGGACCGGCTGCCTCCGCGATCGAGATCAGCCCTTCCCGGTTGGCGACCTCCTTCTGGTAGGCGTAGTGGTTTTCGGCGATCAGTTCGCCGACGGTCAGCGCAAAGTCTCTCTCGAACCGCTGCCGCTGGGCGGAATCGCCGATGGGCAGTCCGGCCTTCGCGGGAAGCCACGGAAGAAGGTCATAGCCGCGCCGACGGCGAAACTCCTGTGGGAACGTATCCGTCCAACTCACCGTCCCGGCCTCCCAGCTGTCGCACATCACGCCCTTGAGCGCCATGCGCTCGCCGACCGTCAGCGAGGCAAGGAGCGGCGTCATCACCCGCGCCCAATGCGCGTCAAACGCCTCCTTGCTCATGTGGTCGATGTAGCAGCCCGTCCAGCCGAAGACCTTCGGGACGTAGCCGATGCGCACGACCGTCCACGCGCCCTCCGGCGCCTTCCAGACCAGTTCCTCAGTTTTCGCGTCAAAGAACGCCGAGACATCGCGCACCTGCTCGACCGGCACGGAGTCCCGCGCACGGGGAACGGCCAAGACCGCCACGTCCCAGTAGAACTTTGGCGACCCGTCGGCAAGTTTTGGGGTCTCCTTCACGCAGGTCTTCGAAAGCCGTACACGGACTTCACGCCCGCCTTCGCAGGAGACTGTCGAGAAGACGACGTCCTTCTGCGCATGGCGCGGCTCCGTGTCCCGATGGCCGCAACCGGCCGCGCCGATGCAGACCACGCACTCCAGCCCCAGCCGATTGGCCTCCGACAGCGCCCACTTCACTTTCGCCTTCCAGGCCGGATCCGTGGCGGCACCGCCGTAGATGTGGAAGCCACTGACGCCGACACGCGCCAGCCCCTCAAGGTCGCGCGTCACCGCCGCGTCGGACGCGCCGGGATTAAACCACCACCATACGACCGGACGATTGCACGACGGAGGATTGACAAACGCCGCGTGTGCCCTTTCGAGGACACGCGGGGAATACACGCATTTCCCGTTTTCCGGCTGCGACGGATTGGCCGTTTCGTCCGCAGCTCCATACAACTCGCAAAATGCCAGAGCCGAAAAAACCACAAAACACACATACTTAAATTTCCCCAATGATCGCATCATATTCTTCTCCTATTGAAATATTTACATATTATCAAATGATAGTTCCATATTGAGAACAATAAAACTCCAAATAAGGAACTTACCATTGGCTTTCTTTCGCCCCATTTGATATGCTATCATCCATGAACAGACAATTCCGAGTCCTTGTGGCGTTAGACTGGAGATTCCGTTCCGTGCGTGAAATCACAACGGGCATACTGGACTACGCCTCACGCAACGGCAACTGGGACATACGCCTTTACGGCAATGACCCGGAAAGCGACTTTTCCGTGTTCAACCACGGATGGCATCCCGACGGCATCTTCGGGAACATTGACCAGATTGCCGCGAAAGTCACGCATACGCGCATCATCGCAAGACACAACGTCTACTTCAGCATGAACATCACGCCATGCAAGACAAAAGCCGCACGCTGGGTACTTGCGAACAATGCAGACATCGGCACGGCCGCCGCTGAACTTTTACTCAAGCGCCAGTTCGCGCACTTCGCGTTCGTCGGCTCGACAGGAGGCGAAGCCTGGTCTGACGAACGCTTCGACGCTTTCGCAACGGTCTTGAACAAGGCGGGGCATGCGCCCTATCGCTACCGTCCGGACGCATCCATTGCACACGACTGGTACGCCGAAAGAAACGCCCTGAGCACATGGCTGACGGAACTTCCACAACCATGCGCCATCTTCGCCGCCTGTGATGCACGGGCTCGCCACGTCATCGAGACCTGCCGGTTCCTTCACCTATCAATCCCCGAACAGATTGCCGTTCTCGGCGTAGACAATGACGAAATCCTCTGCGAGATTCCGAACCCGTCACTGTCCTCCGTAGAACCCGATTTTGCATCCGGCGGGCGGCTGGGAGCCGAAATCCTCGACCGGATGATGCGCGGGGAAGCATCCGATATTCCGCCGATTTCTCGCTACGGTGTACGGCA
>CAVJWR010000101.1:0-11034 GCA_963653155.1 Limosilactobacillus gorillae | reverse complement strand
CCCCCCCCCCCACCGACACACACACACCGCCGGAATAATCCCATAAGGTGTGCAGACGGGTGTGGCAACGGAGCGAGAATCAAGCAAGGATTCTTATGTAAATGCATCCTTGCTTTAACGTGCGAACTGACAGCTCTAAATCTCTTCTCGTTCACCGCAAATCGATGGCAGCCAGTCGATGGTGAATGGAGCGGTAGCTATTCCGATGTCAGGCATTGGTCCTTAGGACGATTGCCGGAATGTTTCTCGTCCGATGACGGTGACGAAGCCGTGTTCGAAAATACAAGTGGTTCAGAAATCGCTGTCACTGTCGATGTTGACCTCGGTGAGGGCGAAGTCCCGCAACCGGCGTTCCTCAAGATAGGGCGTTCGACAGGTTCCGCCAAAGGTACTCTCTCGCCAGTTCGTTTCATCGGTTCCGGCACATTGCGCCAATACATGAAAGCGTACTCGTTTCACGTATATGCCAATGGCAAGGTCATATTCGATGATCACGTTAAAGCCGACTTTATCACCATAGCGACAGACACCGCATATACGAATCGCATGATCGAGATATGCGGCAACGCCCGGTTTGAAGTTCAAACCGTCAAGATGCACGCCTCAGATACATTGCGTATCCACGAAAATGGTGTTCTTGACGTGACAAAGGGAACGGTTGCGGTTGATTCGGAGTCCAGTCAGGCCATTGACTTTGCAGGAGGCAAGGTGTTCTTTAGGGATGGGTGCACATTGTCGACTCCTGCGATTTTGCCGCGTGAAACAGGAACACTGGACTTCCAGGCGGGTAACGGAGATGCGAATGCGTTGAGGTTCACGGCGTCAATCGACCAGGAATTGAGCGGCATGTTCTATGCGACCAATGCTTGGGGAATGAAGCTTGAAGGGGTGTCCAGCGAACTTTGGGGCAGAGGATCGATGGAGGTCGGGTTGTTATACGTGCCTGCCTCAAGAAAGGTCGTTCTTGATCTTACGCGCCTGAATTTTGGCAACGGTTACTATATTTCGCCCAGCGCGTCGGTTACATTCCCCTCTGACATCATAGTGGGCCAATTTGGCGCAGATGCCCGGAATTCAGATTCATTCGGCTGCTTTTTCGCGAAGACCCTTACACTTGACACTACGGACGCCCACGATGGAACTTCACCGCGTACGATCAGGCAGTTCATCAGCCCGTCTGCGGGGACTCTGCGTATCATCGGCGGCGGCACGGCCTATGTCGGCCCAAGCAATCAGGACTGTGCGCGCGATTCACAGGCCGTCCGTGCCATAGAAGTCGAAGCGGGCGCGACGCTGGGGCTTATGCCGTCAAGCACCCCAACCCCATTTCGGTTCGGCTTTGGCTGTCTTGGCAGGAACGCGAAACTGCTCGTAAAGGCAAGCGCCATGACGTACGATTTTACGCAACTGAAGGCAGAGCCATCCTCAAAGATAGAGGTCGATGTCGCGGGCCTGACGGCGACGGATACGCAGAAAGCTGGAAATCTAGTTTATCCCATCCTACATGCGACATTGGGCGATGGCATTCCTCTGGCGAATGTCATGCTTAAGAACAACACGGGGAATTGGGTGGCGAAGAGTGTCGGAGCAAGCATCTACCTGCGAAACGATGCGGAAAAGTTCCAGAATCCCGCGCCGTTCTTCTGGACGGGGGCTGTTGACGGCAACTGGTCTGATCCTGGGAACTGGTTGAGCAACGCCGTGCCTACGTCAACCGATACGGTCTACTTCGGCGTATCAGACCGGAGCAATGAGGTGACAATTCCAGTGAGTGGCGTATCGATTCGTGCATTCAACGGAGCAGGCCTCCATGGCGGCGTCTGGTATCGTAGCTCCGAGCCGTATGTCTTTCGCGGCGGCAAACTGACGATCTGTCAGGATGAATCTGGACAAAGCGGTTTTCGGAGCGCGTTCTTCGATTGCGGACGAATGTCGAAGGTGTTTGAGAACGATGTTGAATTTGAGGGAGAAGAGGTCTATCTCTGCCCATATCACGTGGTGGCGTTTAATGGGGCGTTTGCCGCCAATAGGCTGTTTCTTCATGCCGGTGACATTCGTTTCGGTGGAAAGGCAACGATTGGCGCACTTTCATCCCCTGTTCCAAAATACGTCGGCGATGCGCGCGGCTTTTCGATCCATGTGATGTCTGGCGGCATGTTGACGGTCATCGATCAGTCGAATGGCTCGCTTTCGTATCCGGTGCCGCTTATCATAGATGGTGGCGCATCAATGACGGTCAACGGTGCCTATCGCCAGTTCGCCTCATCGAGTTTCCTGAACTTCGTTGATGGACATCTTGCTTTCGCCGATGAATACATCTCGCAGTGCGACCAGACATTCGCGGGGACAGGGCGCGTCGATGTCGCTGGTACGCGGGCACTTGCGAACAACGTAGCCATCGAAATGAAAGGCGGGATTCGTCTCTTTGCGAAGTCGTTCCAGACGGTTTCACAGGGTGCGGATTATGCCGGTGCATCCATCCGGCTTCGCGTTCCGGACTACGCGGAGGCGACAGTCGGTGCACTTCGGGACTGGACGTACGGCCCTGCGGATGGGGCAGTGCCGACAACGTCGGCGGCATCCCGTGCGATCGAACTGGGCAAGCGTTCGACTCTCATGATCGATACGACAGACCCTGATACGCAGGTCGGGCGCAAAGTTGCCTTTGTGGATCCGGTTATCGGAGAAGGTCGGCTGGTTGTCGTTGGCAAGGGTACTCTGATCCTAAAGACGGCAGAATTCGCTATCGCTGAATTTGACGTTTCCGGGGGAACGATTGATGTGGATCCGAGCGTTCTCGCCACATCCGGCTGGACTAAGGTTCTCACGGCGAAGAAGATCATGGGTATCGACGGGCATGTTTCTGGAAATCTGCGTGCATCCATCTGCCATAATGAGGATGGGACTGTAACGCTGCTTGTCGCACCGCGCCATGGGTTGACGCTTTGTGTCCGATAGGATTTGCACATCATTCAAGAGTTCAAAACGATATGAACGGGAAAACAATCTTTTCGGCTGTCGTCGCAATGTCAGTTGCCATAGCGGGCGTTGCATACGACGTGACGCCAAATACGAAAATCATCATCCCCGATCTTGACAAGACCGGCGTTGGCGCGGCTCTCAAGGACGCCGCCACGGAACTTCAGCTTGATATTGAAGAGTCCACAGGTTGGAGACTTGTCGTTGTAGAGGACTCGCTGGCGGGCGACACAGCCGGCGCAATCCTGATCGGCGAGAAATTCGCGGTCGAGGCGGGGCTTGTCCCCGATGACCTCAGGAATTTTGACAATGTAATCGCCGAGCGGGATGGCCGGCTTTATCTTTTCGGACATGATCGGCCTTGCCTGAAGTCGTCGCGGGCGCTTCCATGGTACCAATGCATCTTGGGATCGGTCAAAGCAACTGTAGATTTCGAGTGCATGTTCATGGGCGTGAAGAGACTTCAGCCAGGGAGGACAGGGACTGAAATCCCGAAACTGGACAGGATCTCGGTGCCTGATGGGTTTAGACGGGTGAGCCGACCGATGATGGAGAATGGGATGGGTCGCCAGTATGGGATGATGTACTCGATCGCCAACAACATTTTCGGCAATGGCGCCTACCGTACGTATGGTGGCCACTTGTATCACGCGGCCTTCGGCGGAAGAAACTATCGCAAGGATCATCTTGAATATTATGCCATCATCAATGGCAAAATGACGAAGAAAGCGAAGAACTTCCCTTCGCTTTGCATATCCAATCCAGATGTCCGCAATCTGATCATCCAGTTCATCCTCGACGATTTCGACCGAGGTGCGGACGTAGTAGAGCTGGGACAGCAGGACAGCGCCGAGTATTGCGAGTGCGAGCGATGCCAGGCGTATGGTGGGCCTGATGCAAAGACGATAGGTGAGAAGTATTGGATTTTCCACCGCTCCATCGCCGAAGAGTTGTATAAGCTACGCCCAAAGAAGACCGTACTGCTCACTTCGTACTGGGTGACGGACTGTAGGCCAACGACCTTCAGGGAGTTCCCGCCGAACGTGATGATCGAGCTGATGACTTTCTCGGAGGAGGTGTTCGCCGCATGGCGTGGCTATGTCGTGCCGCGAGGATTCAGTCTCTACACCTACATGTGGGGAATCTACCAGCCGCCTGGGATTACCTGCAAGGCATCAGTCCACGTGTTTGCACGCCTTGCCAGGCGTCTTGCTCGGCACAACGTACGCTCGATCTACCGTTGCGGATACGGCGAACTCTTTGGCGTAGAGGGCCCCGCTACGTACGTGTTCAACCAGATGCTTGGCGATCCCAATCTTGACGAGAATGCGCTTTTCGAGGAATATATCTTGGCTTCCTATGGGCCGGCTGCGGCACATATGCGCAGTTTTCACCGCGCCCTCGACGAGCGAGTGGCTGCGTGGGCCGCGTGCTACAACGACGACCGCAGGTGGCCATGGCCGCGCGAGCAGACAGGCAACAATACGATCACCGCGATTTATACACCCGCAATGATTGAACTTTGCGAGGATAGTCTTGTAGCTGCCGAGAAGACACCGGGCATTTCTGAGAAGACTAAACGACGCCTTGCCCTTGTCCGGCGCGAATGGGACTACACGAGACTGACGGCCGAGGGATGCATGCTCTATGATGCCTACCGACTTGCGCCAAATGCTGCACTGTTTGAGGACATTACCGTGCGCGTAGAGAGGCGTCGTGCCTTTATCGATGCGACATTCGGCAAGAATGACAGGGCAATGCCCATTGAAGGCTGGCCGGAGTATGTTCCCTTCGGTCGGGAGACCTCCAAGGAACGCATGATTAGGAATGGACGCCTCCATGCAGTCCTCAATGCGCCATTCAGCTGGAACATGGATTCGGTCCGCAAGGCACTCGCCTCGCCCGATGCGCTGAAGAAGAAGGCAATGGCTTCGTATGGCGCAAAGATCGGCAAGTGGCACGACCTGGGTGGGATGATGCTTGAGCCATGCGAGCGCAAGACGCGATTTCGTTGCTCTTATGACGACGCAAATTTCTACATTGAAGTCGATGCTGAACTCGAAGACTCGCTGAAGTTCACGCCGGTTGGGCACGATGGCAAGTGCGATCGTCAGGAGTGCCTTGAACTTTTCATAGATCCGCTCTACCAGAAGTCCCGCTGTTTCCATTTCATGTGGAACCCGGTTGCCAATTCCTTCTATGACGAGGCGTATGGGCTTTCATCTGATCCACTTGATCCCGAGGCCGACAAGTTCAAGGTGTCCTGGAACGGCGAGTGGGGCTACACTGTCAAACGAGGAAACGGTCGCTGGCATAGTGTCGTGCGTGTTCCGTTTGCGACGCTTGGCGTATCAAAGCCTCTGCCGGGTACGAAGTGGTTCCTGAACGTCGGCCGCGAGGTCTACAAAGGAGCAAAGCCTCAGCTGCAGCTATGGAGTCCGAGCATGAACGGTCGCGGCATGGGGGACCTTGAGTCTATGGGTACGGTTGAGTTCGAGTGAGGAATGTCATGAAAAACGCGGCATCATTGTGTCTTTTCATTGTCGTCGTAGCCTTTGCGCCGGTGGCGGCATCGGTTCGCCTGGGTGATGCCGAGGTCGGCTTCCGTCTGCATTTCGGACTGCCTAAGCTGGAAGGCATGAACGTTTCGGACAGGGAGATGGATTCGCTCTATGTATCGACCAACGGACCGGTCTTGACAGCGGTGTGGAAGGGGCATCCCGTTCTCGGAAAGAATTTTTCCGCGACCGCCATCTTCAGGCAGTCGGGAGAAGGGTGGACGTATTCGTTTTCATGGGACGGGGCAAATCCCCTGAATATGCTTGTCGAGACGGTATCGTTCCCGGAAGTGAGTGTGCCGCGAACGGCTGAAAGCGGAGTCTTGCATTCGCGAGCGCACGGAATGGGGGTCATCCGCCGTCCGAACTGGAGCAAAGTGTCCCAGAACGAGCCGATTGCCGAGGGCGCGATGCGGAATTTTCAGTTCATAGCCCTGTTGGATGAGAATACGACGAGTTGGTATGTGGATGCGCGTGACGGAAAGGCGCGAGTAAAGCGCGCGTACGCATACTGTGACGATCGGGATATTGGCGACAGGCGTGTTCGGATGGGCATTACGTATGGGGTGCCGGCGACGGTTGAAAATACTCATGGCTTTGCCTTGCCGTGGCAGGGTGTGATTACGCCGTTCCGAGGTGGCTGGTGGGAGGCCACAGCCGTCTACCGTCCATGGGCGAGGGAACAGTCATGGTACAGGAACGCAGTTGGGAGAAAGCGGTCTCCGAAGGCCATGCGCCTACGGGAGATTGGCCTATGGGCATGGAATCGTGGCAAGTCAACGGAAGTTGCACCGCCGATAGAGCGTTTCGCCGAAGAGACTGGCGCCATGTGTGCTCTTGACTGGTATTGGTGGCACACGCCGAGCTACGACACCTCCTATCCGGATTTCTGGCCTCCGCGCGAAGGGGTGAAGACGTTTCGGGAGACGGTGGAGCGTCTGCGGAAACGAGGCATCTACGTGATGGCGTACACAAATGGGATCAGTCAGGACATGGACGATTCTGGCTGGGCTGACGGCGGCGATAACGAGGGGGCCTTGAACCACGATCTGCGCGTCAATGGGCATGCCTTCAACGTGTACACGATGCATCGGCTCGCGCCGATGTGCGGCGAGGCCGTGAGATTCCAGTCACGCCTTTCGGAACAGGTCGGCCACTTGGCATCAGTTGGGCTTGATGCCGTTTATCTCGACCAGATAAGCTGTGGCGCGGCCGGTGCGCGTTGTTGGAATCCGCGCCATCGTCATGCGCCTGGCGATTCGGATGCGATTCAGGAACTCTATCAGGGATACGTCCGGCGTGTACAGGCGCAGAACCCCAGCCTGGCGTTGTCGAGCGAGGAATGCAGCGAGGCTTATCTTGATATTTTCGATTCGTTCATTTCGCTGTTTGGTCCGAGCTATGAGAGGTGTGGAATAGGTGTAGGCCCAGAGTTCGAGGCGGTTCCTGCCTGGAATGCGCTTTACCACGGCGCCGTCGCATGCTTTGGAACATACTCGCTTTTGGACGGAGTACCGCCATGGGACGAACTTTGGCCAACGGAAAAAAGATGGAGCGCCGATGACGAGAAGGACTGGTGTACGCTTTATCCAGACCAGTTCCCCGTTGAGTTTTCGCGCACAGTCGTTTGGGGCAACCAACCGACTGTCCATGCCTTTCGCATGTCTCACGCGACAGACCCTCGGTATGCGGCGGACTATCGGTTCATGAAGGACACCGTGAAGTTCTATCTTGCCAACCGCGATTTCCTGTATGACGGCGAACTCCTTTCACCTGGTACGTTGACGTGCGCAACGAAGAGGGTAGCGTTCTTGAGACGCGGCATCTATTCTCCGGCCGGGAGTTTCGCAACGGTCGAGCAACCGGCCTTGCCTACGGTCTTTCATTCGGTATGGCGTGCTCCAGACGGTCGAATGGCTGCGATACTCGTCAATTGGAGCAGAGAAGAACAGTCTTGGAACCTTGCTTGTCGGCAAGGAACGGCAAGCGGATCGATTCCATCGCGTTCATGGTCTAAAATCCCCCTGAATTACTGAAGATGCCATTTGAAATGGCCGGATTTTGCAGCAGGGCCAAATTTGCTATAATGTGCGGTATGGAAAAGATTGCGACAGATACCTATTCGTTCGAGCGCATCCGTGAGGGCGGGTTCGTCTATGTGGACAAGACGGCGATCCTGAAGAGGCTTGCCGACGGGTCGCTCGGTACGCAGTTCTTCATCGCACGTCCGCGCCGCTTCGGGAAGTCGCTCGCCGTCTCGACTTTGCAGTGCCTCTTCGAGGGGAGGCGTGACCTCTTCAGGGGTCTTGCCATCGAGCCGGACTGGGACTGGTCGAAGACGTATCCCGTCCTCAAGCTCGACATGGCGGACTGTCAGGCGGACAGTGCGGACGAACTCAAGGAGGCCATCGCCTCGTTGCTGCGCGCGGAAGCCGCGCGTCTTGGCGTGTCCGTGCGCGAAGGCGAGCCGCTGGCCGGGCGCTTCAAGTTCCTCATGATGGACATCATCGCCGCCGCAGACCGCAAGGCAAAGGCGCGTGACGCGGAAGCGTCCATAACTCAGCTCGTCTTGCTCGTGGACGAGTATGACAAGCCACTCCTCGGACACCTCGGCCAGCCGGATGTCGACGAGATCCGAAAAGTCCTCAAGTCGTTCTATGGCGTGATCAAGACGTGCGAAGGACTTCAGCGCTTCGCGTTCATCACTGGCGTCAGCAAGTTCTCGAAGGTGTCGATCTTCTCCGACCTCAATAACCTCAACGAGTTCTCTATGGACGCCCGCGTCGCGACGCTCTTCGGCTACACGCACGAGGAAGTGAAGTCTAACTTCCCGGAATCGCTCGCGGCCCTCGGCGCGAACTACGGCTGGGACCCGGAGGCGACGTTCGCGCATCTCGTGAAGATGTACGACGGCTATCGGTTCCATGCGGATAGCACACCGGTGTTCAACCCCGTCTCGGTTGGCAAGTGCCTGTCGGCACGGGAATTCGGCGAGTACTGGTTCGAGACGGGAACGCCTACGTTCCTCCTGCAGCTGCTTAAGGACGCGCCGGAGCAGGTGGACGGCGTGACGCTGGACGCCGGGGCCTTCTCGGTCTACGAGCCCTCGGCCCCGGAGATGCTGCCGCTCCTCTACCAGACTGGCTACCTCACGATCACGGGCAGCGCGCGCGAGGGCGTATACACCCAGTACACGCTCGGCTTCCCGAACGACGAGGTGCGCAACGCCTTCTCGAAGGCCGTATCGCGCACGTTCTCGGCGCTACCGGCGGTTGAGCACGCCTCTCTCCTGAGGCAGATGGTGGAGGCCCTGCGGTCGGACGACGTCAATGACATGCTGGACGCGCTCTCGTGCTTCTTCGCGAATATCCCGGCGAACATCACCGTGAAACGGGAGAAGTACTACCAGACGCTTTTCTACGCGGTGTTCATCCTCATAGGCGCACGGACGCATGCGGAGTGCTGGACGAACCGGGGGCGCGTCGATGCGGTGGTGGAGACGCAGCGCAACGTATACGTCTTCGAGTTCAAGCTGGACGGCACGGCCACCGCCGCGCTTGCGCAGATCAAGGCGAAGGGCTATGCCGAGAAGTACCTGCGGTGCGGCAAGGCGGTGGTGCTCGTAGGGGCGGCATTCGACGCCGAGATGCGCAACCTCTCCGATCGCCAGATCGAAGTCGTGGCGAAGTGCTGAAGTGGCGGCGGAGGGTCGCCCGTCCGAAGGAGCTGTTCAAGGGTTCGATTCGCGACATCAGGATCCGGCACGGGTGGTGAGTTGCGGCAAGAAACGGTATGACCGTGTGGAATTGAGGAATGCGAGAGAGCGGCACTATCATTAAATTGCGAAAAGTTCGTTGCGAAAATTTCGCCATTGATTGCGCATGTGGCTGTTAGTGACTGTTAACCCTCGATAAGCCACTTCCAAACGGGAACAATGCGGATGCCGTCATCCGTCGTATCCTCGTCATCCCAGGTGACGATGGTGCAGTCGTCGATTCCGGTTGTCCTCTTTGCCTCGCGCAGGGCAGATATCTCGCGTGCAAATGTTCCGGCGGCCGACATCTCGTAGGCGACTTGGATGAGTTGTCTCTTCCGGGTTTCATGGTTGACAACGTGGAAATCGACCTCGCGATCTTCCGGCAACGGCAGATAATTGACCTGATTTAACCCTCGGCGCAATGCGAGATAGACGATGTTCTCAAGTCGCCACCCCTTTTCGGCATCAGTCTTCGCAGTGACGGCATTGACGAGTCCGACATCAACCATGTAGTGCTTGTCAGGATTGACTCGCTTGACCGCCAATGAGTCGGAAAGAACTGATACGGGATAGACAAGGTAGGCATCCTTGAAATAGGAAATGTAGTCTGCCACATCCTCGCGTCGGCTTGGGAACGCCAGATTCTTCAGGACACCCGAAATCGCACGGGCGGATGTTCTCCTCGCAAAGTTATGCAACAGGTAGTCCAGCGTGTACAGGAGCGACTGGACGCTCACAACCTTATGCCGCTGTAGAACATCGCGGTAGATGACGGCATGTGCGTAGTCTTGCAATGTCGCGATGCGAATGCCATCCGGCATGTCCTGCACGGCTGGGAATCCGCCGACTTCGGCATAACGTGCCATCGCATGCCGTAAAGCCCCGCGCTCTGCCGTCGTGTAGACGCCTCTGGGGGGCAGCTCGCTGAAGATTCCGTTGAAACGGAGAAACTCGCGAAACGACAAAGGAAATACCTCGATGGGGACTGCCCGCCCGCGCATTGCCGTTGCGATCTCGGCAGAGAGGAGCTTTGACGATGAACCAGTCAGGCAAAGTTGGATATTTGGTGTGTCCACAAGCCGCCGAGCATACGATTCCCAGTCCACGATGTCCTGAAGTTCATCTAGGAAAAACCACTTTTTCGCCCGTGCAAATTCGGGGTAGAGTTCCGCGTGAGCCTCTTCAATCAGATGCAGCTGGTCAACCGTCATGCCACGCAACCGGTCATCCTCGAAATTTAGGTGAACGATTCGGCCTAGTTCTATGCCTTTCGAGATTAGGGCTTGAATGTGCGCATACGTCACGTAAGTCTTGCCAGTCCTACGCATCCCCTTGATGACCGTCGCAAGCGTCGGCGTTTCGTAGTAATCGACATCACGGGCAATCACCTTCATGGAGACCCCATCTTCATAAAACTCGCGAAGAATTTGCTTGATCGTGTTTTTCATGCCACATATTGTACTAAATGTGTGCCAACAAATCAATAAGTTGGCACACATTTTGGGCCAAAACCATCATGCTCATTCTTTTTTGAGCCTGCACACACGGATCGTTTGTGGAAAAGTGAGATGCTAACTTCACCTGCATGGCATTTGCCGTACCCTACGGTTGTAGGGGTGGTGATGGGGCGTGGTTTGTGCTAAATTCTTGTGCGTTGTAGATGGTGTGTCGTGCCATTCAGGCATGCGCTTGACAATCAGCGAAAGGGACAAGTCCATGAAGAAAAAAAAAATCATCCAA
>CAVJWR010000100.1:3032-11047 GCA_963653155.1 Limosilactobacillus gorillae | reverse complement strand
ATTCTCCTTGCTGTCGTAACCAGTGGGGTTCTGGGTGTGTGTTGAAACAGCATAAGAAGTGTGGCGAATGCCCGGTACGTGAATATGTGTCGGTTTCGGACGAGATTGTGCGCTGGCACTTGCGTGGACGGGATAATACGATGAAGCCGTTCGTCATGGGAATCTATCCGATGGCAACGGACGAGACTGTGCGTCTGGCGGTCATTGACTTCGACGAGTCGGCCTGGCGCCGCGATGCACTTCTTGTCGCACGGAAGATGCGAGCGATGGGGTTGCCGGTCGCCCTTGAGAAATCCCGTTCGGGGCACGGTGCCCATCTGTGGCTGTTCTTCCAATCGCCTGTTCCGGCCAAAGGCGTTCGCGAAGCGTTGGCGTATGTGCTGACGCTTGTCTTGGAGGAACACCCGGAGGTTGGACTTGACTCGTATGACCGCATCATCCCCAATCAGGACACCTTGCCGAAGGGTGGATTCGGCAGTTTGGTGTCCTTGCCGCTACAGGCGGAACCGCGCAAGATTGACAACAGCGTCTTTGTCAACGACGACTGGGTTCCCTATGCGGATCAATGGGCCTATCTGTCTTCTGTCGCGAAAGTCGATCTCGCCGTGCTTGAAAGTCTTTTGCGGAAGGTACATGGCGAACATCGGCTCTTGTTGCCGCAACCACAGACTGTATCCGACTCGGAACGTCCGTGGGAATTCTTTTTGCCATTGTGGTCAACGGGCGAGAGAACCGAAGCGATCTCGGAACGGACCTGCGTTGTGGACGTAAAGATTGTTCTCGCGAACCGTGTCTACATTGAACAAAAGAAATTGACGCCGAGGCTTCGGAGTCTGCTGATCGGATTGGCGTCGTTTGTCAATCCTGAGTTCTATAAACGACAGCGGATGAAGTATTCTGTCTATGGGACGCCACGGGTCATTTCGCGGGCGTTGAACGGGGATCGTTTCCTCCAGTTGCCGCGCGGTTGCCTTGATGGGGCCCTGCGGATATTGAAGACGGAGGGGATGGCCCCCGTCGTGGAGGACAAACGCCTTGGCGGCGTTCCGATCGAGGTGGCGTTCCAAGGCTCGCTTCGATTGGAGCAGAAAGTTGCGGTCGCGGATCTGAAGAAATCCGGCAGGGGGATCTTGGCGGCGGGAACGGCGTTCGGCAAGACGGTTGTCGCCGCCTACATGATTGCCGAACGGAAGGTCAACACGCTGGTTTTCGTCAATCGTAGACAACTTCAGTTGCAGTGGGTGGCATGTCTTTCGGAATTTTTGGGAATCCCGGAACGAGAAATTGGACGTATTGGCGGAGGTTCTGATCGGTGGACGGGAAGGATTGACGTGGCACTACTCCAGTCGCTTTCGCGCAAGGGCGTGGTCGATCCCCGTGTGAAGAACTACGGGCAGATTATCGTGGACGAATGCCATGCCGTTGCGTCGGAGACGTTCGAGGCCGCCGTTGATGTTGCACCCGCGAAATATGTGCTGGGATTGTCGGCGACGGTTGATCGTAAGGACGGGCGGCATCCACTGATCATGATGCAATGTGGTCCCATTCGTCATCGTGTCGATCCCAAGACCTTGGCGAAGCGTGAACCGTTTGACCATCTCGTTTACGTGCGCCCGACGGCATTCCGGATGCCGGTCGGGGAAGTTGGCGAAGACGGACGTGTGGATTATTCCGACTTGTGTAGGGCCTTGGTTTCTGATGCGGCGCGTAACCGGCAGATTGTGCAGGATGTACTTTCATCTGTTGAGGAAGGACGTTCGCCCGTTGTCCTGAGTGACCGTCGCGAGCATGTCGAGGGTTTCGCGGAGGATTTGAGGGGAAAGGTTCGGCACGTGGTTCTCCTTCTGGGCGGCATGGGGCGACGGCAGCTCAAGGATGCACGCGAACGACTTCTGTCCATTTCGGATTCGGAACCGCGTGTCATCTTGGCGACGGGCTCTTTCCTCGGCGAGGGCTTCGACGATGCGCGTCTTGATACGCTCTTCCTCGCCTCGCCGATTTCGTGGAAGGGGCGGTTGACGCAGTTCGCCGGACGACTCCACCGTCTGCACGATGGTAAGCGCGAGGTGCGTATCTACGACTACGTGGACTTGAATGTTGCCGTCTGCGCGCGGATGTACGATCGACGCGCCAAGGGGTATGAGGCCATCGGCTATAAGGTCGTGATGCCGGTTGGCGTGGACGAGGGATGGCCCGTTCCCGTTCCGATCCCGTCCGTGCCGCACTGGAAGGAAACGTTTGCGGATAGCGTTCGTCGACTTTGTCGCGATGGCGTCGATGAAGCGCTCGCGGATCTGTTCGTCTACGCGACACTGCAGTTCGACCTGAACGACGGAATCCGTGGACGTCCGACCGCGCGGGCCACTGTCACGAAGTTTCTGTTCGAACGGCTTGAGTCGCGCGCTGGGACGAATGGGATGTTCCGGCTGGGCGGACGTCTGCCCATCCCCTGTGGTGCGAATCCCTATGTCGAAGTGGACCTCTTGGATGTCTCGCACAAGATGGTGGTCATGCTGGATGTGCCTGCCGAGTTGTTTGATCTTGAAGCGTATCGTCGGGCACGGCGCGAGGACTGGCTCCTGCAGAAGAACGGCTATCGTGTCGTTCGCCTGCTAGTGGAAGATGTCTGCGCCCGTCTGGACGAGACACTGGCGCTCATCGGTGGTGGTACATCGTCGTCCTCGTGACGTGCTTTGTCATTGTACCCCCGCATTTATATAAATGCGGGGGTAGTGGAGTATCTACATCCCTCTGCGACGTCAAGCGGACGATGCCGGACAAGGCGGGGATTTGGTATAATGCCCGGCAAATGGAGAAGACCTTGGAAAATGGCAGACCCGATATGGAAAAGAAATTGAAGAAGCGCCTTCTTGTCTTGACGTGGGGCGAATTGCGTGATTGGTCGGATGTACGGTCGGTCGAGCGCGGCTCGTCCAGCCGCATTACCGATTGGTAGGTTTCGCGTCATGTGGCTTGTTGCGGAAATTGAATGAAACACGACCATGAATAACACAATTTGCACCGCCGGAGACCACAACTACCTGTGGGGGCTTTTTCTGCTCATTGCCTCGATGCGCGCGGCGGGCATGGACGAGCCGGTGATTGTCGGCACGAAGAGGTTTTCGTCCGTCGATGCCGCCGTCCTTACGCAGTTCGGCGGCGTACGCCTCGTCTCGCTTGACCACGCGGCTCACTCGCTGACCTGCTACAAGGCGGAGATGATGCTTCACGCCAAAACGCCATTCGTGACATGGGCCGATTCGGATGCGCTCTTTACGGGGAACTGTTCGGACTTGCTCACACCGCCGGATGCCATGCAGATCCACGTACGGCGGCGGGGTGCGGCGGAAATGGGGCTTGCATTTCCGCCACCCTACGACCTCACGCACATTCTGCCGACATGGTGCGTCGATGTCGCGTCCGCCGCCGGAATCGATATCGCGACGATTCCCGAAGTGACGGCGGCGGATGTCGCGGCGTTCCGTTCGTGTTCGGCGTGTTTCCTGTCCGTTGCGCGGTCGCAGGAATGTTTTCTGCGCGTCTGGCACGAGCTGATGATACGTCTTCCGAAAGGGGACGTGGGCGTGGTGGACAGGTCGCTTGCGTGCTACCATCAGCTCGACGAGTCATGCCTCAACGCCGCGCTCACGTTTCTGCCGAACGCACCGCGTGTGACGGCAACGTATGCGCTCGACAAGGATCCGTCCCGCCTCTTCGCGCACTTCGTCGGTTCGCCCAAGCCGTGGATCGCCTGGACGCCCTCGGCGTTTCGTTTCTTTGATGCGGCCGTTCACGTGGTCGCATGGGCCGAGCGAGAAGGGCTGACCCTGCCGGGACCTGTCCCCATGTCGTTGCGAGCTTCCAACAAGTGGTTGTGCCGTCTTTTGGCGCGGCCGCTTGAATTGCGAACGAAGATACAGCGGCGTGTGATGTGTCTGCTGAAAGGAGGACGCACATGAACACGCCGCGCGTGAGCGTCATTGTTCCTGTCTACAACACGGCGGCGCGACTGCCCGCCTGCCTGGAGTCGCTTCGGACGCAAGATCTATCAGATGTCGAGTTCATCCTTGTCGATGATGGTTCGACGGATGGTTCGCTTGCGATTTGCCACGACTATGCGGCGCGGGATGCGCGTTTTCGCGTCCTCACCGGCCCGAACGACGGTGTGTGTGTGGCACGGAACAGGGGGCTCGACATCGCGCGTGGCGAGTGGATTGCCTTCTGCGATTCCGATGACCGCGTCGACCCTGCGATCTACACGACGCTGCTTGCGCTGGCCGAACGCGAACGGGCCGATCTCGCGAGCTGTGCCCTGCGGGACATCGGCCCGACGGAAACGAAGCCCTGTGTCCTCGATTTTCCGATTGAGGGTGCGATTGAGACGATGCGTGGACACGAACAGATTCTCTCGCGTGTCTTCTATCCGCTTCTGAACGACAGCCGCGCGGTACATGGCTATCTTTTCGTCTGCCTTTTCCGGCGAGAGTTGATCGAGGCGCGGAAGATTCGTTTTCGTCCTGGCATTACGATGTGCGAGGATGAAATGTTTTTCTTGGACTGCCTCCTGTCGGTGACAACACTTGCGGTTGTGCGAAAGCCGCTTTACGACTATCTACGGTTCGAGACATCCGCCTGTACGACATATTATCGACGGGAAAGGGATTGGAAGCGCGAACGCAACTGGTTTCTGCGGGCACAGGAGAAATTACGCATCTTCACGGCGGGCGGCTTGTCGGATGCCGACCCTGCGACGGCGCATCGACTTGCGTTCCTTGTCTTCTATCATGAAGCCCAGTCCATCTGCTGCGATCCCAATCAATCGTGGGGACAATGCATACGCGCCCTCGCCGACTTGCGCACACGTTTCCGATGCAAAGGAATCATGGCAGAGGGGCGTGGTGCAAAACTGTTCGCAGGAACGCTGGCATGGGCACTGCCATTTTTACCGCTTCTCCTTTGGACAAAACGTCGAGTGGATGAGATCAAAAGAAGAATCGAGCATGCGGCATTTCATTAATCAGAGGTGATGAGACAAGAAATGATATAATACGGACATGAAACCAAGCGGCCGACGATTAGTCGAAAAGGACAACTCTGAAATGAGACGATGCACGGGAACACGGGATGTGACCATGTGCGAGACGATAGACATCCAGTCGCGGATTCTGACGATTCGTGGGGTTCAAGTGATGTTGGATCGTGACTTGGCTGAACTTTACGGGGTTGATGTTAGGCGTTTGAATGAACAGGTGACTCGCAACAGGGAGCGTTTCCCGGAGCGCTTCATGCATCAACTTACCAAGGAAGAGTTTGCGGATTTGAAGTCGCAGATTGCGACTTCAAGTTGGGGTGGAGTCCGAAAGCCTCCGAGGGTGTTTGCCGAACAAGGCATTTCCATGCTTTCTGCTGTTTTACGTAGCGCGACGGCGATAGCTGTGAGCATCAGGATCATGGATGCGTTTGTCGCCATGCGCCGTTTCATCCAGTCGAATGTTGAAGTTTTCCAGCGAATTGCCCTTGTCGAGAAGCGACAGCTTACGACAGATGCAAAGGTAGAGGCCATCCTTGAGCGATTGGACAATGCCGAACCTCCGATTCAAGGGGTGTTCTATGATGGACAACTGTGGGACGCCTGTTCGCTTGTGGAGAAGCTGGTGGCACGTGCGAAGATGTCGATTCTGCTGATCGACAACTGGGTGGGGGCAGAAACGCTTGACATGCTCGCGAAGAAACGAAAGGGCGTGTCGGTGATGGTCGTCACGTCCGAACACAAAGACCGAAACGGCAAGCCTCGTCCCACGCTTGCGGCAACGGACATCGTGAAGTTTAATGCGCAATACCCGACCCTCACGGTTCGGTACAGCGAAAAATTCCATGGCCGCTTCCTTATCCTTGATGACAAGGAAATTTACCTGATTGGGGCGTCGCTGAAAGACCTCGGCAAGAAGTGTTTCGCCTTCACGAAGCTTGATTCGGGCGAAATCGCTGGGCTGAAGGCGAGGGTGTAGTGGGTTCCCGTCTGAGATCGGAATATCGGGTCTTTGTGCGGAAAGAATGACATGCTGATCGTTGTCTGTGTTGTGGCGGCGCTTGTCTGGCTACTCATGGCCGCTGTCTCGTCGTCCGATCACGACGGCAGAGGCGGCGAGGGCCGTGTGGCGCGAAGACTCGCGAAGTTGCCGCCAGAGGACTACAAGACCGTTAACGACATCATGCTACCAACAGTGGATGGGGCGACGACGCAGATCGATCATGTTGTCGTCAGCCGTTACGGCATTTTTGTGATTGAGACGAAGGATTACAGTGGTTGGATATTCGGTGGAGAGAACCAGCGCATTTGGACGCAATCGTTCAATGGAGGGCGTTGGAGCGGCCCACAGAAGTTCCATTTCCAGAATCCCATCCGGCAGAACTGGCGGCACATTTATACGATGGCCGATTGCCTTGAATTGCCGCGACGCTATTTCTTCAACGTGGTGGCGTTCTGCGGAGAAGGCGAGTTCATGACGGAAATGCCAGAGAACGTCATGTACAGCACTGCCCTTTGCACATACATCCGATCATTCGGTGTGCCGATCATGAGCGATGTCAAGGTCGAGCAGATTCTGGCGAGACTTGTGAAGATTGATGCGGGAATTTCGGATGAGGTGCGGCAAGCCCATGTTTCAAGGCTTCACGCGAATCACGACTCTGTGCAGTTGTCGGTCGCCTGCGAGCGTGGCGAGCTCAAGTGTCCGAAATGCGGCGCTAAGATGGTTCTTCGGCATCGGAAGTCGGACGGGGCGGCGTTCTACGGCTGTTCCAAATATCCGCAATGCCGTGGCACGCGACAGGCATAACTGGTCATGTGCGTTGCAGGGAGTGAACGTGAAACGAATTCTAAGTCCGTGTGCGATTCAGGGGGCGAGGATTGATTTTGGTATAATATGGGCATGAAGCCAAGAGGGCGAAAGACCAAGAAAAGGCAAAACAGTGCGCGGAGAACATATGACACCTCAGAAAAGCGAGATCGTCGTTTATCAGCCGAACGAGACCTTGCGCCTTGAAGTGCGGTTGCAAGGTGAGAGCATTTGGCTACCGCAGCAGAGGATCGCGGATTTGTTTGGCGTTCAGAAAGCCGCGATCAGCAAGCACTTGAAGAACATCTTTGCCATCGGTGAGTTGGTTGAGTCGGCAACAGTTTCCAAAATGGAAACAGTTCAAGTTGAGGGATCTCGGCGCGTGACTCGTCAGATTGACCTTTACAATCTTGATGCGATTATTGCGGTTGGCTATCGTGTGAACTCTCGTATGGCGACACAGTTCCGCATTTGGGCAACACAGGTTCTTAAAGCGTATCTGCTGAGAGGATATGCGTTTAACGCTCGGCTGAATCAGCTTGAAGACAAGATGGATAGGCGGCTTGCCCAGCACGATGCTGAGATTGTCGAACTGAGAGACAAGGTTGATTTCTTTGTCCAGACGCAGACGCCGCCGATTCAGGGTGTGTTCTATGACGGGCAATTGTGGGATGCCTGTTCGCTCGTGGAGAAGCTGGTGGCGCGGGCGAAAACGTCGATTCTGTTGATTGACAACTGGGTGGGGGCGGAAACGCTCGACATACTTGCGAAGAAGGGGAAGGGCGTGTCGGTAACAGTCGTCACGTCCGAACACAAGGATCGCAAGGGGCATCCGCGTCCCACGCTTGCGGCGACGGACATCGCGAAGTTCAATGCGCAATATCCGATTCTCACGGTTCGGTATAGCGAAAAGTTCCATGACCGCTTCCTTATCCTCGATGACAAGGAATTTTACCTGATCGGGGCGTCGCTGAAAGACCTCGGCAAGAAGTGCTTCGCCTTCACGAAGCTTGATTCGGGCGAAATCGCCGGACTGAAGGCGAGGGTGTGAAGAAGAAAGAGACGTATCAGATACTGATATTTCATAAAGCGGTAAGCCAGAAGAGGTGGTTAACAGATGAAAATCGTTCAATTGTTGCACTTCGTTGTTATGTTGCCAATTTGCGGGTGCTTGAC
>CAVJWR010000100.1:0-3022 GCA_963653155.1 Limosilactobacillus gorillae | reverse complement strand
GACCAATTACTATGAGCAATATTATGTTGATACTGAAGGACGGGAGAAAGTTACTCCGTCGTCTAGTGATCAATCGGTAGAACTGAGGATTGCAACAACTGAAGAGGATGTGCTCAATTTGATTGAGGATGGATATGTTTCCATTGGGTACAGTTCTTTTACTGGCCCCTATACGCCAATGTCATTAGCCGTGGATGTGGCGGAAAAGCATGATGCATCATTGGTTCTCTTGGATATCAGATACAAGCAGACGAAACAGTACACGTCCGTCATGTTTTTGCCATCGTATTCAAGTTCATATTCGTATGGGACTGTTAGTACGTCGCATGGTCATGGGGCGTATTCGGGTACGACGACTACGACAACTCTGAATGCGGTTCCCGTTCAGCGGGAGGTTGAAATCTATAGCCATGATGCAATGTTCTTTAGAAAAATCGACACTTCAGGACTGTATGGGGTTAAGTTGTTTGTCCCCAAACGTCTGCCGACCGAAAAAGCAGACGAACAAATACAGGTTCGCGCGATGGCTGTTTTTCATGGGACACAAGCGGAACGCGATGGGATTAGACGCGGACAAATCATCAAGTCTGTGAACGGGAAAACCATTAGGACGCGAAGAGATGTCGCCACGTTTGCGAACGCGCCTGAATTGATTATGAGTGTGGAGGTGGAAGATGAAAAATAAGGTATTCGGATTATTGCTCATGTCTCTTGCTTTGTTGGGAGGCTTGCCTGGGTGTGTTATCTGGGATGCCGGCTATACCGAAAACAAGCCGGTTTCACGATATGCGGTACCGTCTGCCGATAAGTTTCCGATCACGTACAGCGTGTCCATGATTGCGGAACGTGACGATGTTTTTGCATTGCCGGAGGTAAAGGGGCTTCGCAAAAAGATAGAAGATGCCTTGATGGCTACAGGCATGTTCTCGGAAGTTTCATATGGGGTCAAGAGCGGACAAGATTCGTATCATGTCGAATTCTCGTTCCGTCAGGCGGGAATGCCTGTGGATCGGTCAATGGAGGTCGGGCTGCTTGCCGGTTATACGCTTTTCCTACTCCCGACGGGGGAGGTTCTGACATTTGATGGGTCGACGGTTTTATCGTTACAGGGCAAGCCTCTCTATTCGACGGCCAAAGCCGAGGAAATCCGCTGCCTGAATTGGCTCCCGTTGGCACCATTCGGCTTGTTTATGAACTCTTGGACGGTTTGGAATGCCCTAGAAACGGGGACTGTTAATGCGCTTTGCGTGGCGATTGCGCAAGAGCACAAGCGGCGTTATCTGAAAGATTCGGACGTACGGGAAATTGTGGCGGAATAGGAGTAGCGGAATCATTGAGAATCACGTAAATGTAATATTGTACAAATAAATGAGTTGGAGAGTGGTTGAATGGTAGAGTATCTTCCAGAAACAGGGGAAAGCCCATGGTCTGTCGATAAGCGCATATCGGCAGAGGCGTTCTTTCCTGTCAGGGCGCAAAAGTTGTTCTTCAAGAATACAGCAGGAGGCGAAGGAACGTTCTTTAAAGAATCTCTTTATGCCGATTTGCCGTATGGAACAACTGTTGGGGTGGAGAGACATTATGGCATTCTTGACATTGAGCGACGTAATGTGATTTGCTGTGTTACGTACGATAATTACGAATTGGTCAAGAACGCAGATGCTGTCGATATTGCAAAGAAATATGTTATCCCGGAGATTTTCAAAGGAGATGGGGCGTTGACTTATCTTTGCAACGGGCTATTAATCTCAAATTCTCGTGGACAGAGTTATATCGATATGTGTTCATATGATTATAGGCCACCAGTTAAGTTTGGGGATATCTGGCTTCCGTTCATGCGCATAACGAATAGCTATAATAGGTCATTGAAACTAACGTACCGCATTGGTTTTTGCCATCGATATGATGGTAATCGTATCATATTCAGCGATCGGACCATTGATCTTGATACCATTCACAAGGGGGTGGAAAGAAAAATCAAGGCACAAGTGAACGCGCGTTTTGGCGACATGGAGGATTTCGAGAAATCTTTCTATGAGGGATTGATCCGTTTGAATAAGTATTTTCTGCCGAAGAAACGAGTGTTGGAGATGATTTGCAAGGTGTTTGGTTATACCAGAAAATGGGTTATAGGGAAGCGAAACATGGATGTTATTACGCGCAATCATGCCATTGTAGGTGATGTAATTAAATTGACACGTGAATTCTTTGATGCCCATGGTGATAGTGCTTATTCAGCATTCTGCGTGTTGACTGCGTTTGCCACACGACCGCCTTTTGACTTGAAGCGGATGATGGTTAATCAGATTCATCAGAATCAAAGCATTGTTGGCAACTGGGTGGTTGAGTTTGTTGGAAAAATGTCCCGGTCTGATTTTTGTATTGAAGATTATTTTGATGGAGAGAGCGCATTTGCCGCAGATGTACTTGTTCGGGATTATCAGTCAATAGAACAGGGTAAGCCGAGTAGCGAACGAATAGACCCTTTGTTTGTGGTCAAGGACGTTATGACGAAATGAGGAAACACAAAGAGCGTTGTCTGAAGCATCAAAGTAGAGTCGATCTTGATGTCGAGGATTAGCGATTCTGGGCGATGTCCTTTGATTGCAGTTGCGCATTCATTTGATGTTCTAATTTGTGAAGGCGAAAGCAGATATTTTGAAAGGATTTAACCTGTGTCAAACGTCAATTGGGTGACGGTCGGGCTTCTCTGCGTGTCGAATCTCGTGATGCTCTACGCCTGGTACGGGCATTTGCGCAGCTTGTCGGGTGCACCGGTCTGGATGGCGATTCTCGTCTCATGGCTGATCGCGTTTGTCGAATACTGCGTGGCCGTTCCCGCCAATCGGATCGGCTCGAAGACGATGACGCTGGAGCAGCTGAAGATTACGCAGGAGGCGGTCACGCTTCTCGTCTTCATGCCGTTCTCGATGTTGGTGATGCGGCAACCTGTCTCATGGAATTACCTTGCCGCAACCGTCTGCATCTTCGCGGCGGTCTTCTTCATCTTCAGGGGGTGACA
>CAVJWR010000099.1:5544-11348 GCA_963653155.1 Limosilactobacillus gorillae | reverse complement strand
GGGCGGCGTGATGCTTACGCAATTCTCCGGATCTACGGATAGCGCCCTTGCCGCATCGTGCATGAACAACATGCGCACGCTCAGCAACGCCGTGCTGGCCGATGCCTCGATGCGGTCGAGCTATCCGTCCGCTGGGCCATACCAGTACTTCAAGGTGAACAGTTCTGAAAAGGAATGGTTCCAGGGCTGGATCGGACACGCCAAGGGAGAGACGACGGTTTCGTGCTATTATTCCGACAAGGGCGAGCAGCAGCACTACGCGATAACGAACGGCTCCATCTGGAGGGCTACCGGTGGACAGCGTGGCGCGTATGTCTGCCCGGCGCACACGAAGTACTGCAAGAACGGCAAACACCCGTCTCCGGCGTGGAGCTATGCGATGAACAGCTATTTCGGCTGGGATATCAGTACGGCGGCGGGCGAATCGGAGGGGCGTCGCTCCTATGGCGATGGACTTTTCACCTTCAGGTACAACTCGTCCCCGACCTCCCGCAAGCGTGCGCCAGAAAAGGTGCTGCTCTTCGCTGAGATCCCGTTCGTGGAGAATGGGGTACAGAGGCCAGAGTGGTCTACGTCCGCATCTGAAGCCAACGACATGATCCTCAAGTATGCGGCATCCGACGGCGAGAACCAGCGGATGAACAAGGCCGATTCCGGCGCGGGCGAGTCCATCGGGTTCAACCACAAGTCCGGCAAGAACTACAGCGCTCATGTGGCATTTGCCGATGGGCATTGCATCAAGCTGATGCTCCCGGACAGCGCGAACGAGGACAACTTGAAGGAGCTTACCTCCTGGCTCTGCAAGGGTATGGAGTACACATTCAACGGAAGCGTTTACAGTAAGGTATCAGAATGATTCGTTTGTCTTTTCTTCTCCCAATTGCGTTTGCGGCGACGGCTTTCGCCGCAAAGCTTGATGGCGTTGCCGCCCGCGTCGATTCAAGCATAATCACGGTAGGGGACGTGATGGCGGAGTTGCGCAGGAACCCCGATGCCCAAACCAACCCCTCAGGCGACGAATCCGAGATGCAGGCGCTGTACAAGGCCGCACTCGATACGCTCATTGACCGCCGCCTCATTCTCAAGGCCGCCGCCGCGAAGAAGATGGAGATACCCGAATGGGTGATCGACAACCAGATTCGCGAGATCGTCCACGACATGTTCGGAGGTGACATGAACAGGCTTGAGGAAGAGTTGTCCCGTAGCAAGATCCCGATGACGGAGTATCGCGGCACGATAAAGGAGGACATCATCGTTCGCGGGATGCGTCAGCAGATGGTCGAGCAGTACGTCACCGCATCGCCCGCAGCCATGCAGAGGGAGTACCGCGACCATCCTGAGCGGTACAAGGTAGAGCCGAAGGCCACTGTGCGCGTGATACTGCTCAAGCCGCCGGCGCCAGGCGATGGCACGGCGAGCGTAAAGACTCGTGGCACCCAGATATTGGAGGAGATTGCCGCAGGGAAGAGCTTTGCTGATCTCGCCGTAATGTATTCTGCGGATTCCCATGCCAAGGATGGCGGACTCTGGGAGGACGTGAACCCGGATGAGGCGTTCCGTCCCGAGATTGCCGCCGCGATCGCAAAGCTCAAGGTGGGCATGGTATCCGAGATGATTGACCTTGACGGGTGGGGCTTCATCGTGAAGAAGGAGTCAGCCGTGGACTCGAAGGAAATGACGTTTGCGGAGGCATACGACAAGATCGCCTGGAATGTGCGCCGCGCCGCCGCCAAGAAGGCTTACGACGAATGGATCGCGAGGCTCAAGGAAGATGCCTTCATAAAGGTGTACCCGATGCCGGAGAGTTGAGGGTAGTTGATAGTTGGGATTTACGATTTGCGATTTATGATTTACGATTGCATTTGAATATTTTAAGATTTGTTAATTTAGTTTTAGCCGTGTAGAAGTGTAGAAGGGTGGGTTTCAGGTTTTAGGTCTCAGATGTTGGAAGATGGATACATATTGGGAGGGACGCAATTCATTGCGTCCGCCACGGATGGGCAACGGTCGCAACAAGTGCGACCCTCCCGCGCATTGCGCGGCGGTTGAGGACAACCGCCCTCCCGCAAATCAATCAATACCTAAATGACTAAATGCAATCGTAAATCGAAAATCGCAAATCGTAAATAAACTACTCCCATGAACCTTACAAGCCCATCGCAGGTCAAGGACTGGTGCATACGCAACAAGTTCCATCCGAATCGCGTACTCGGACAGAATTTCCTCATCGACAAGAATGCGCTTGATGCCATCCTTGACGCTGCGGAAATCGAGCCGGGTGTGCGATGCCTTGAGATAGGCCCGGGGCTTGGTGTGCTTACGGAAGGCCTGTTGTCTCGCGGATGCGCCGTGACGGCGATAGAGAAGGATCCCGTTCTCGCGGATAGGCTAAAGGAATCTCTCGGCAATCCGGAGGGGCTTGACGTGCTTGCCGGAGACGCTCTTGACTTCATAAAGCGTGGCACTTGCGATGGATTCCCTTTGATGGTCTCAAATCTGCCGTATCAGGCCGGCACCCGCATACTCATTGAGCTTGTCGAACGCGTGTGTCCTATAGAGACGATGGTTGTGCTGGTGCAGACCGAAGTCGCGGAGCGGCTTGCAGCGCATGAGGGATCGAAGGTTCGGGGCCTTGCCGGGGTGCGCGTACAGTTCGACTACGATGTGTCCATAGTGCGCAAGGTTTCGGCGAGCTGCTTCTGGCCGCGTCCCGAAATCGGCTCTACCGTCGTGAAGCTTGTGAGGCACCACAGGAACGACGGTGAGGACGCCGACGTACGGCGCGTCTTTCGGATGCTCACGAAGCAGGCATTCGAGCATCGCCGCAAGCAGTTGGGCAGCATTTTCAAGGGCGTGATAGAATCTACGGCGCGTGCCGAGGATCTGTCCAACGAGGACTGGCTTGAATTGAGCAGGAACATTGAGCTATGAATGAACAAAACGCTTTCTGGAACCGTACGGCCGAGACGATGAGCCGTGACGAATACGCAAAGGTGCAGCTAGAGGGACTGCAGAAGAGCCTTCGCCGAGTGTGGAAGAACGAGTTCTACCGCAGCCGCCTTCAGGCAGGTGGCGTTTCGAGTCCGGAGGACGTAAAGTCGCTGGATGACCTTGCGCGGCTTCCGTTCTACACGAAGGAGGATTTCCGCGAGGCGTATCCGCTGAAGATGAACTGCGTCGAACGCCGCGACCTGCTGGAGTTCCACATGTCGTCCGGCTCAACGGGGACGCCCGTGGTGATGGCGTACACCAAGAACGACCTGAACCAGTGGGCCGAGTGCATGGCGCGGTGCTACACGATGGCCGGGCTGCACAAGGGCGATGCGTTCCAGATCATGCCTACGTTCGGGCTGTTCAACGGCGGCTTTGGCTGCTATCACGGATGCCGCAAGGCGGGGCTTTTCTGCGTACCGGCGTCCTCCGGAAACACCGAGCGCCAGATACGGCTTATGCGCGACTTCCGCGTAAAGGGCTTCTGCTCGGTCGTCTCGTACGTGCCGCGCCTCATCGAGAAGCTTGATGCGGAGCAGGGGGGCGACCATGACATTCCGTCCCTGCGCGTTGGCATTTTCGGTTCGGAGACGTTCTCGGATGAGATGCGCAGGAAGATCGAGAAGCGTCTGCATATCGAATGCTTCGACATCTACGGAATGACCGAGACCGGCGGCATCGGTACGACGGGGCAGGACTGCAAGGCTCACGCCGGTCTCCATGTGTGGGAGGATCAGTACATCACGGAGATTGTCGATCCGAAGACCGGCAAGCCAGTTCCGGATGGAGAGTACGGCGAGGTGGTGCTCACGTCCCTCACGCGTGAGGCGATGCCGATCATACGCTACCGCACCCACGATATATCGCGTATCATCTCGCGCGAGAAGTGCGCATGTGGACGAACCTCACTGCGCATCGACCGGATAACCGGGCGTACGGACGACATGCTGATCGTGAAGGGCGTGAACTTCTATCCGCGCCAGGTGGAGCAGGCGCTCATGGAGATTCCCGGAGTGAAGGACGAGTTCCAGATCATCCTTGAGGAACACAACGGCATGACGGATGTTACCGTGAACGTGGAGGCCGAACCGGGCGTTACGGGGCACATGGTCGCCAAGCATCTGCGTGAGCGCCTGGGCTTTCTGCCCAAGGGCGATGTGTTCCCGGTGGGGGCTTTGCCCCGCACCGAAGGCAAGGCGAAGCGCGTGGTACGGATTGTGATATAATCATGCACAATGAAAACCACTACCGAATGTATTTTTCGTGAACTGTTCGAAAGGTATCCGGCGCTTGGCCAGTGTCGTCAGGATGTCGCGGCGGCATTTGAGAATCTCCTTTCCACGTACAAGGCCGGAGGCAAGATACTTGTGTGCGGGAACGGGGGCAGCGCGGCGGATTCGGAGCACATAGTCGGGGAACTTCTGAAGAAATTCAAGAAGCACAGGGATGTGCCATCCGCAGTGGCGGCGAAGCTGCGTCCGGAGCTTGCGGAAAGGCTTGAGGGGTCGTTGCCGGCAATATCGCTCGTTTCGATGAGCGGGATAATCACGGCTTTTGCGAACGATGTCGCATGGGATACTGCGTTCGCGCAACAGGTTCTTGGCCTCGGGCGGGCGGGGGATGCGCTGATGACGCTCTCCACGAGCGGAAACAGCGAGAACTGCGTGGCTGCGGCGGAGGTCATGAAGGCGGTCGGCGGAAAGGCCGTCGCATTCACCGGAGCACGGGAATCGAGGCTATCCGCAGTGTGCGACGTGACGATTCGCGTGCCTGAGACGGAGACTTACAAGGTGCAGGAGTTTCATCTGCCTGTCTACCATGCGCTTTGCGCAATGCTGGAGGAGGAACTGTTTTGAAGATATCGGTAGGGCTTGACATCGGCGGCACCAAGTGTGCGATTTCAACCGGAGAGTGTACCGCAGATTCGATAAGGGTGCTTTCCCGCGAAGAGTTCCCTACCGCAGGGCTCTCCTGGCGGCAGGTTCTGGACGAGTTCGCAAGGCGTATCGAGGCGATATCCGAATCGGGCGACGGCCTTGACGTTTCCGCCATCGGCATAAGCTGTGGTGGACCTCTCGACTCCCGTGCCGGAATCATCATGTCGCCGCCGAATCTTCCCGGTTGGGACGATGTTCGGATCGTCGATTTCTTCTCGGATCGCTTCAAGGTGCCGGTGAATCTGCAGAACGATGCGAACGCCTGCGCCCTTGCCGAGTATCGGTTCGGTGCCGGACGCGGCACGCGGAACATGGTGTTCATGACGTTCGGCACGGGGCTTGGCGCAGGCATCGTGATAGACGGCAAGCTGTATTCCGGGACTAACGACAATGCGGGCGAGATAGGGCACATACGCCTTGCGCCTACGGGTCCGCTGGGATACAACAAGGAGGGGAGCGCAGAGGGGTTCTGTTCCGGTGCGGGAATTGCCCGCCTTGCAAAGATCCGCAAGGGGCTTGACCTTACCGCCAAGGAGATATTCGCGCGAGTCCGTGCGGGCGACCCCGATTGCACGGAAGTGTTTCGGGAGTCTGCCGAGAAGCTTGCGACGATACTTGCCTTCACGATAGATATCCTCAATCCGGAGGTCATTGCGCTTGGCGGCGTGTTCATGCGCAATGTAGATCTTTTCATGAAGGTCGTGGAGCCGATCCTGGAGCGCGAGGCTCTGCCGCTGGCCCGCAAGGCCTGCCGCATCGTCCCCGCCGGTCTCGGTGAATCCGTGGGCGACTATGCCGCACTTGCAGTCGCAGGGAGTTGAACATGAGACTTGCATTACTTCCGATATTGGCTGGATTCTTCGTGATGGGCTTCTG
>CAVJWR010000099.1:2703-5534 GCA_963653155.1 Limosilactobacillus gorillae | reverse complement strand
CCGATGTTGGCTGGGTTGTTCGTGGTGGGCTTCTGCGACATCATCGGGACGGTGATGAATCAGGTAAAAGCGGAATGCGGGTTGTCGGATGTGACGGCTGGATTCATGCCTTCGATGATCTTCATATGGTTCTTCCTGATATCGATACCGTCAGGAGTCCTCTGCGGAAAGATCGGGCGCAAGCGGACCGTCCTGCTCTCGCTCTGGATAACCGCATTTGCCATGTTCTTGCCATTTGCCGCCAATGCCGAGAGGTTCTGGCTGTACTTCGTGTCGTTCGCGTTCCTTGGCATCGGGAACACGATGATCCAAGCCTCGCTTCCGGCGCTGATGAGCAATGTTGTCCCCGCCGACCAGCTTACGAGCCGAATATCGCTCGGACAGTTCGTCAAGGCGATCTGTGCGGCGCTCACGCCCGTATTCGTGTATGTGACTGCGACGATGCTCGGCAACTGGAAGCTTCTGTTCCCGCTGTACGGGGCGCTGACGGTACTTGCCGCGTTCGCTCTTCTCTTCACGGACATCCCTGACGAACGCAAATCCAAGGGAACCGCCGCAACCACGAGCTTCGTCAGTTGCCTTTCGATGCTGAGGCATCCGTATGTGCTTGCGATGACGGTTGGCATACTGTTTTCCGTGGGGGCGGATGTCGGCTTCGCCGTGGCCATTCCCGAATACCTTAAGAACGTCTACAAGGTTGACTTGAACATGGCCGGGATGGGACCCACCGTCTATTTCGTGGCCAAGACCATTGCGGCAATATGTGGCGCGGCGCTTTTCGCGAAGGTCTCTGCGGCAAAGTGCTTCCCATGGTGCATGGGGGGCGGGATTGTCGCCACGGTCGGCATTTTCTTCGCAAGTTCGCCGATCGCTTTCCTCGCATGCGTATTCCTTGCGGCGTTGGCTACGGCGAACAGCTTCGGGATGTGCATGGGGCTGGCGCTTGACCGCGTACCGGAAAAGGCCAATGAGATAGCGTCCCTCATGGTGATGGCCATCGTGGGAGGCGGCATTGTGACGCCGCTCCTCGGCGTGGCCCAGAAGACTGCCGGGGCTGCGGGCATCGTGTGCGTTCTGCTGCTTTGCCTTGCATACCTGTTCTCGCTCGGCCTCTTTGCGGGAAAGCGGCATGTTTAGTATAATACACGCTCATTTCATCAAGAGGGTATAGATATATGTCTGAGTTCAAGTTGACCGATCCGTTCGGAACGGCGCCGTCCAAGCCGCCGTTCACCCAAAGCGTATCCACGGGCGTGCCGTGGCACAACCTGCCTGTCACCCGCGAATACACCCTTGGGCAACTTTTGGACCAGACCATTGCGCGTTGCGGCGAGAACGATGCCGTTGTGTACGCCGACCGCGATTTCAGGCTCACTTGGTTCGAGTTTGGCGAAGAGGTTGATCTGGTGGCCAAAGGGCTCATGGCTCTTGGCGTGAAGAAGGGCGAGAAGATCGCGCTCTGGGCGACGAATGTCCCGCACTGGGTGGTGCTCATGTTCGCGGCCGCGAAGATCGGGGCAATCCTGCTTCCGCTAAACACGAACTACAAGCTGCACGAGATGGACTTCGCGCTCAAGCAGTCCGACACGGAGAACCTTTTCATCATAAACGGCTACCGCGATTGCGACTACGTGCAGGTCATAAACGAGCTTGTGCCGGAACTGAAGGAGCAGCCGCGTGGCGAGTTGAAGTGCGCCAAGTATCCGCATCTCCGCCGCGTGTTCTTCCTTGGAGGCGAGAAGCACCGGGGGATGTATTCGCTCAACGAGGTGAAGAGCCTCGCCTGCGAGACGTCCACGGTGGACTATCTCAAGCGCCAGTCGGAATGCGACGTCAACGACGTGGTGAACATGCAGTACACGAGCGGCACCACCGGGTTTCCCAAGGGCGTGCAGCTCACGCACCGCAACATCGCCAACGACGGCTTCTGGATCGGGGCGTGCCAGAACCTTTCCTGCCGCGACCGCGTGTGCATCCCGGTGCCGCTGTTCCACTGCTTCGGATGTGTGCTCGGCGTGATGAGTTGCGTGAACCATGGAGCCACGATGGTGTTCCTTGAGAAGTTCGATCCCGTGCAGGTGATGACGTCGATCGAGAAGGAGAAGTGCACCGCGACCTATGGGGTGCCCACGATGTACATCGCTATGCTCGACCATCCGTTGTTTGGCAGGTTCGACTTCCGATCATTGCGTACGGGCATAATGTCTGGCTCGGCATGCCCCACCCACCGCATGCAGCAGGCGAACGACAAGATGTTCATGCGTGAGATCACCAACCCGTACGGGCTTACCGAGTCCGGCCCGGTGATGACGATGACGCGCTACTTCGAGACATCGATAGAGCGCAAGTGCCAGACGATAGGCCAGGCCCTTCCAGGCGTTGAGGTCGCCATCATCGACCCTGAGTCGGGCAAGATAGCCCCGATAGGCCAGGATGGTGAAATCTGCTGCCGTGGCTTCAAC
This sequence comes from Limosilactobacillus gorillae, assembly GCA_963653155.1. Lineage (GTDB taxonomy): Bacteria > Verrucomicrobiota > Kiritimatiellia > RFP12 > UBA1067 > UBA1731. Next base: position 3,072 of record CAVJWR010000099.1, on the reverse strand, counting down.
ACGATGAAGGGCTACTACAAGATGCCGGATCAGACCGCCAAGTGCATAGACGGCAACGGGTGGCTGCACTCCGGTGACATCGGCAGGATGGATGCCGACGGATACTATTACATAACGGGACGCCTCAAGGATCTCATCATCCGTGGCGGCGAGAACATCTCGCCGAAGGAGGTTGAGGACTTCCTCGGAACGATGCCGGGCGTGAAGGATGTTGCTGTCGTGGGCTGTCCATCGAAGAAGTATGGCGAGCAGCCCGCCGCATTCATAATCCCATCTGACGGCGCGACGCTTTCCGAGCATGATGTGCAGGTGTTCTGCAAGGACAAGATCTCGTGGTTCAAGATTCCGAAGTATGTCCACTTCCTTGAC
>CAVJWR010000099.1:0-2693 GCA_963653155.1 Limosilactobacillus gorillae | reverse complement strand
TCCTTGACATATTCCCGATGACCGCCTCGCAGAAGATACAGAAGTACAAGCTTCGCGAGATGGCCCACGAACTTTGGCCGGACGCCTGATCGACGATCCATGTTTGAGGTTCTTTTTTCAGGATGCAGGAGCGGAAGGTTCCCTCTTGAGTATGCCCGTGCGCACCATGGGGATCGGGTTACTGTCCATGCCTACGATGCGTACCAGGCGAGAAAGATTCGCGAGGACATAGGATCCAAATCCAACGTAACCGTGATATGCGCACCGGAACTTCCTGCCGGTGCGAAGTATACCCACGCATTCTACTGCGCGACATCGAAGCTCGTGAGTGCGGAGCTTGAGCTGGATACGCTACAGGATATCCATCGCCATTTGTCGGAAGGGGCCACGCTTACGGCTGAAGGCGTCGATCCAAAGACGCTCGGCAAGCTTTTCGGCAAGGTGACGAGTTTCCGCGAGTCGCGACGCTCGCCGGTGAAGTGCGTTTGCGTAAAGCGTGGGGAACTCGACCGTGTGCGCACATTTAGTGCAGAGTTCGAGGCTTCCGTGCCTGGCGGGCCGAAGCTGAAGTTCATGTCTCTTCCCGGATGCTTCTGCCACCGCAGGGCGGATGAGGGTGGTCTTGCCCTCGCCGAGGTGGCGTCAAGGGACGCAGATGCCGTTTCCGTGACAGATGTGCCATTCCCGATCCTTGACATCGGGTGCGGCTGTGGTCTCGTAGGCCTGCTCGTCGCAGACGCATTCCGGCGCAAGGGGATGCCGCAGACGCGCCTCACGCTTATCGATTCGCACACCCGTGCGATAGCTGCGGCGAAAGCGAATGCGGCGGCACAGTTCGGCGATGCCGAATGCGTGCTTTCGGATGTTGGATTGCCTTGCGGTCATCCCCATTTTGGAAAGTTCAAGATCGCGCTCGCGAACCCTCCGTACTATGGAGACGGACGCATAGCGGATCTTTTCGCCGACATCGCGAAAAGGAGCCTTGCGCCCGGTGGCGTGTGCTACATGGTCGCCAAGACGCCGGACATAATACGCGCCGCCTGTCAGCAGTCCTTTGGGTCTGTCGAGACGATCAGGCGGCGCAACTACACCGTGCTTAGGGCCGTAAAGGCCACGTCTTAATTCTTTAGCCAGAGCTCGATGACTGGAATCTCGACGTTCGGCTTCTTCATTGGCAGAACGATGTTGTCGCGAGAGCCGAGATCTCCGCCTTGCGAATGCTTGATGGATGCGCCCTTGCGGATCATCAGTTCCGAGCCGTCGTGCAGGAACTGCGCGTATTCGACCTTGTCTGCAAAGTCGAACGGCAAGGCTCCCATGGGATAGTTCACGAGGTGGATGTACAGGCGATTCGTTTCGGGATTGTATGTGAGAAGCGAATCGACTGGGGTCTTGAACTCCTTCGGCGCGGCGGTGCAACCATAGATTGCTCGTCCGTTTACGCGTGTCCACTCGCCGATCGCGTCGAGGCGGTCGCAGGCGCGGTAGTCGAACTCGCCGCGTCCTGTCGGCCCGACATTGAGGATGAGGTTGCCGCCGAACGCGACCGAGTTGATCAGCAGCTCGATGAGCTGGTGCGGACTTTTCCACGTCTCTTCGTCGCGATAGTAACCCCATGATCCGGAGAATGTCTGGCATGTTTCCCACGGCGCGTTCTTACCGTCAACCTTGGGCCATTGGGTGACACGGCACTGCTCCGGCGTCACGAAGTCCCAGCCGTCCTCCGTGTCCATGAGGTCGAGGCGGCTATCGACGAGGATGTCGGGCTGGAGTGATCGTGTGAGCTTCATCAGTTCGACCGACTCCCAGTGCTTCCAATTCTTACCGTACTTTGCCTTTACGGTGTAGTCGAACCAGATGATGTCGATCTTCCCGTAGTCCGTGAGCAGTTCCTTCACCTGCGCGTACATGTATTCGCGATAGCGGTTCCAGTCCTTCCCTGCGTTTAGCTTTTCGTAGATCTCGTCGGTGAACTTGCCGTCCGCCGGACGGAGCGGATGCGTCTGGTCGATAAGATAGTCGGGATGGTGCCAGTCCTTGATTGAGAAGTAGAGTCCGACGCGAAGCCCTTCGGCCCTTGCGGCATCGACGTACTCGCGCACAAGGTCGCGCCCGAACGGGGTCTTCGTGATCTTGTAGTCGGTCGTCTTCGTGTCCCACATGCAGAAACCCTCGTGGTGCTTTGCGGTGAGCACCATGTACTTCATTCCGGCCTTCTTCGCGCGTCTGGCCCAATCCTTCGCGTCGAAAAGGTCAGGGTCGAAGTGAGGCATGTAGCGTTTTTCGTACGCATTGGGTGATATGCGTTCCTTGGACTGCACCCATTCGTGGCGACCAAGCATTGAATAGAGGCCGAAGTGGATGAACATCCCGAAGCGATCATGCGTCCACCATGCGCGACGGGCATCGCGCTGTGCTTCGGTTTCGCCGAATATGCTTTTCGGCGGCGTGGGGCGATCATTGATCGCATCGAATGCAGATGCGGTTGAGATGGCGAGAATAAGGCCAAGTGCCGCTACGGATCTTGTGTTCATCATTAGTTGTCCTCTTGTTGGTTAATGGCCGTATTTTACCACAACAAGTCCAAGTGTTGCTGCAAAATAGGTTTTATTGTAGATTTGATTTTGACAAAAATTTCTTGTCGAAAATGACAAACGCAATGGCGGCAATTGATGTACAATATCCGTGTTTTT
>CAVJWR010000098.1:0-11495 GCA_963653155.1 Limosilactobacillus gorillae | reverse complement strand
TAGTTGTCCATCGCCCAGGCGGGGATGTTCGGGTTGAATCGCGCATCGGTTCCGCTTTCGCGGTGGAAGACAGGGGCGAAGTCAAAGCCGCCGTCTTTTGCGTACGTCAGCAAGTCGGAGCGCCCCACTGCATCGTCGAGCGACTTGAGTCCGAGCGCGGCGAGCTGTTCGCGCACCTCCTGAGCAAGGAACCTGAAATACGTCTGTAGGTGCTCCACCTTGCCGGCGAAGTGCTTGCGCAGCTCTTCGCACTGCGTCGCTATTCCCACGGGACAGGTGTTGAGATTGCAGTTCCGGCATTGCACGCACCCAAGCGCAACGAGCATCGATGTGCCGAAGCCGAATTCCTCCGCACCAAGCATGGCGCCTATCACGATATCGCGCCCAGTGCGGAGCTGGCCATCCACCTGGAGTTTCACTCTGCCGCGCAGACCGTTCTTGATGAGCGTTTGCTGGGCTTCCGCGAGGCCGAGTTCCCATGGCAGCCCGGCATGCTTCATGGAAGTGAGCGGTGCCGCGCCGGTGCCGCCATCAAAGCCGGATATCAGCACGACATCCGCATGTGCCTTGGCTACACCAGCCGCGATTGTGCCTACTCCGGCTTCGGAGACGAGCTTTACGCTCACGCGGGCCTTCGGATTCGCGCATTTAAGGTCGTAGATGAGTTGCGCAAGATCCTCTATGGAATAGATGTCGTGGTGTGGTGGTGGCGAGATGAGCGTGGTGCCGGGCTTGGCGTGACGGAGTTTGCCGACGAACTCGTTTACCTTGTGGGCGGGCAGCTGTCCGCCCTCGCCTGGCTTTGCGCCCTGCGCGAGCTTGATCTGGAGATCCTTCGCATTGCGCAGATAGTTTATCGTCACGCCGAAGCGTCCGGAGGCAACCTGCTTGATGCCGCAGTTCTTGTCGGTCCCGAAGCGTTCCGCGTTCTCGCCGCCTTCGCCGCAGTTTGACATCGTGCCGAGTCCGTTGAGGGCTTGCGCTATCGTCTCGTGCGCCTCAGGCGAAAGCGATCCGAGCGACATTGCGCCGCCGACGAAGTGCTTCACGATCGACTCCACTGGCTCTACCTGATCCAGAGGAATCGGCTGCGTGGCCTTGAATGCGAACTGGGAACGCAGGGTGATGGACGATTTCTCGGGATCGTCTATCTGCGCCGTATATTTCTTGAAGAGTTCGAAATCGTTGGATCGTACGGACAGGCGGAAATTCGCAAGTCCTTCTGGTGTCCAAAGATGCTTTTCGCCGTTCTTGCGCACACGGTATTCGCCGCCGGGCTGAAGAGAGAACTCCATAGGCTTTGTTTCGGCGCGGCGGTTCGCGGCATCGGCGATCTCGTTTAGCCCGATCCCGCCGACTGGAGACGCGACTCCGTTGAAGAAGTCGTTGACGACATCCTTGCCGAGTCCTATGGCCTCGAAGATCTGGGCGCTCCGGTAGGAGCGGAGGGTCGAAATACCCATCTTCGACATGATTTTAAGGAGCCCCTTGTCGACGGCCGTTACGTAGTTGGATGCGGCCTTTACCAGATTGTCCTTCGTGAAGGAGCTCACGGTGGCGAGGGCGAGATACGGGTTGATTGCCGTCGCGCCGAATCCAAGGAGTAGCGCGTAGTGCATGACCTCACGGACTTCTCCAGACTGGATGATCAGTCCCGCAGACGGCCTCTTGCCAGCTTTCACGAGTGCGCGATTCACCGCTGCGGTGGCGAGCAGGGACGGGATCGGCACGGTGTCGGCATCGCGGAGCGACGGATGGTCGGAGAGGATTATTATCCTGTGGCCTTCGTCAACGGCTTTCAATGCCGCCGCGCAGATGCCGTCCAGCGCATTTTTCAGGGCCTTGCCATCGCCGCCGCGCCGGAATGTGATCGGTATGCGTATGGACGTGAAGCCATCGTCCTGTATGGATGCGAGGTGGGTCAGCTCGTCGTCTGTGAGTATTGGACGGCGCAGCTTGATCAGATGGGCATGTGCCGGCGTCTCTGCGAGGATGTTCCCCACATTGCCTATGTAGGTCATCAGGGACATCACCAGCTCTTCCCTGATCGGGTCGATAGGCGGGTTCGTCACCTGCGCAAAGAGCTGCTTGAAGTAGTCGAACAGCAGACGCGGCTTCTTTGATAGGGATGCAAGGGCGGCGTCGTTGCCCATTGCGCCTACGGGTTCGTGTCCGGTCTCCGCCATGGGCTTCAGGATCAGGTTCAGATCCTCAAGCGTATATCCGAAAAGGGTCTGTTCGCCGATAATGTCCATGGTCGCATGGGACGGGATTATCTCTGTGAAAAGCCCCTGGATCGAGATCCTGTTCTGCTCTACCCACCTGCGGTACGGGCGACGGCGGGCGTAGAACGTCTTTAGCTCCGTATCTTCAAGGAGCCTGTGCTTTTGCAGGTCAAGCCAGAGCATTGCACCCGGTTTGAGCCTTCCTTGGCGCGAGATGTCCTTCGCCGGTATGTCGAGTACGCCGGTTTCGGAAGCCAACACGAATAGGCCCTGCTTCGTGAGTGTCCAGCGGGCCGGACGAAGCCCGTTGCGATCTAGCGTGGCCCCCACCCCGTTACCGTCGGTGAACGCCACTGCGGCAGGGCCGTCCCAAGGTTCCATCAGCGCGGAATGGTATTCGTAGAAGGCCCGCACATCGTGTCCCATGTGGTATTTGGCGCCCCATGCCTGCGGCAAAAGCATCAGCATGGCGTGCGGCGCCTCGCGTCCGGCTGCGACAAGCAGCTCGAACATGTTGTCGAGCGAGGCGGAGTCGGATTGTCCGGGAGTGACCAGCGGCAGAAGTTTCTTGATGTCGTCCCCGAAGACCGGTGATGCGAGCGACGCTTCGCGCGAGGAAAGAGCGTTCAGGTTGCCCTTGAGGGCATTGATTTCGCCATTGTGGGCGAGGGCGCGGAATGGGTGCGCAAGCTCCCAGCTCGGGAATGTGTTTGTCGAGTAGCGTTGGTGTACGAGGGCGAACGGAGACACGAAATCGGAATCCGTGAGATCCTTGTAGAAGCATTCCATCTGGGCCGCAAGGAGAAGCCCCTTGTATACGATTGTGCGTGACGAACAGGAGCAGATGTACGCGGATTTTACGGCTTTCTCGATCAGTCTTCTTATTACGTACAGACGCCTTTCGAATTGGCCATTGTCGGCGGCGGACGTGTCATCCGCTTCCGCTATGAAAAGCTGCCTTATGCGCGGCATTACGGCCCGTGCGTCGTCGCCTATTGCATTGGGGTCGATCGGGACATCCCTCCAGCAGATAGCCTTGCATCCTTCATCATGGATTATGGATTCAATTGCGGATTCTTCGCCTTCACCTCCGAAGACCATCGCTATGCCGTAATGTCCGGCCTTTGGGAGATTGCCGCAAATCTTACGGAAAAACGCATCGGGAATGCGAAGAAGGATTCCAGCGCCATCGCCTGTACGTGGATCATTGCCAGTTGCGCCTCTGTGCGTAAGACGTTTGAGTACGGTAAGGCCGGATTCTACGACCGTGCGAGAGGCAATGTTGTCAAGGCTCGCTACGAGCCCAACACCACAGGCATCATGTTCATATTCAGGGCGGTACAGCCCACGCTGTCGATCTTCTTTCTCGTTCGGGGTTGAGTTTCCTTTAAGCAAACCAATGCAAACTTCGTGCCAAAGACTTTGAAAGGCGGTTGAGTGTAGTCTGTTTTTACATAGAATGTAAATTCATGGGCTATGGCATTACGTCTTTTTCCGAAATAACCCACTCGCACGTAGTTTTGGCGTATGGTGAGGTTTCATATCCGTAACGAGAAAAATGGTATAATTGGCGACAATTGTGTCAGGAGACAGAGACCTACATGATTCCTCGAATTAATCTGTCGCAAAGGAGATGTTTGCAATGCCTGACAAAATGTTGCGGAGAATTGTGTCTGTCAAATGACATATGTGAAAGGATCGGAGTTGATGACGAAGAATGAGATTGTTGTCTATCAGCCGAACGAGCAGATGCGGCTTGACGTTAAATTGATGAACGAGACCGTCTGGCTGAGTATTCTTCAGATGGTTCAATTGTTTGGCCGTGAACGTTCCGTCATCGCCAAGCATCTGAAGGCGGCCTTGGATGAAGGAGAGCTTGATGCCACGATTAATGTGCAAAATCTGCACAAAAATCAGCGAGGTCGTCCGGAGGCCTATTACGACCTTGACGCCATTATCTCCGTCGGCTATCGTGTAAAGTCGCTGCGTGGCACGCAGTTCAGAAGATGGGCAACTAAAATTCTCCGTGAGCATTTGCTTCAGGGCTATTCCGTCAATACTCGCATGAACCAGCTTGAGGACAGAATGGAGCGGCGACTGGCGCATCACGACCGGGACATTTCGGAACTCAAGGAGAAGGTCGATTTCTTTGTGCAGACACAGACACCGCCACTTCTGGGCGTGTTCTACGATGGACAGTTGTGGGATGCTTGTTCGCTTGTAGAGAGACTAATAATGCGGGCGAAGACATCGATTCTGCTTATCGACAACTGGATTGGGACGGGGACGCTCGATATGCTTGCGAAAAAGCGCAGTGGAGTGGATGTGACGGTCGTGACGTCTGAACACAAGAACGGCAATGGCCATCCGCGTTTTACTCTGGCCACAACGGATGTCATGCGGTTCAATGCGCAATATCCGACATTGACGATCAAGTTTAGCGAGGTGTTCCATGACCGTTTCCTTATCATAGATGATTGCGAGATATACTTGATTGGCGCGTCGTTGAAGGATGTCGGGAAGAAATGCTTTGCATTTACGAAACTCGACTCAGGCGAAATTGCAGGGCTTAAGGCGCGGATGTAAGCGAGGGGAAATGACATTTGATGTGGCATTCGAGAGATTGTCTCGGTCGAAGTTCCGTAGCCGGTTCAGGTTGTCGGATGAAGACCGCAGGTACATTTCGGAGAAGGGGATGGATGCGATCCGTAAGCATGCGGAGGATTTCGTCCGTTGCAGGCTCGCACCTGCCCGGCCGCCGAATGATGGACGGCAGACCCCTATGCGGGGTCATCCGGTCTTCAAGGCGCAGCATGCGACGGCAACTTGCTGTAGGGGATGTCTGGAAAAGTGGTGGAAGGTAAAGAAGGGCTCAGAGCTGACGAAGGTTCAGCAGGAGAAGATCGTCAATTTCATAATTGAGTGGATCGTTCGCCAACAATCGATTCGTGATGAGTGATGTCGCCTGACAGATGGCGCAGGACTATCTGAATCGTTGCCTTGATTTATTGCCGATCTTCATCGCAAAGCCTCGTGTCTTTCTGCCAGAGCATCCGCAAGTATCTCTTTATAATCGCGGCTGTCATCCAATCTTGCCGTGCCGCGAAGAGCCCGAACCTTCGGCGAGATCTTTCTATTGCTGTGGCTGGTCGAAGATGATGATATCGGGGGAACACCGTCCAGTTTCACAAAAATCACCCGGTAGCGACCTGCTTCAGGAAGCGAAAGAGACACAGTACAGGCATCGCCTGTGACGTTTTCAAACCAAACGCTATCGGCAGACCCAACATCTGCCATGGCCTGCATCCAATCTTTCTTCTCCATCAGTTTCGGCATACCTGTTCTCTTTTGGCGATTATTATACTAAAATTCGTTCTTCCGTGGGCGATAAAAGCCTATGTGCCGGATTTGGCGGATTTCTCCCGCCTTATCGCTTAACGATATAATCACCCCAAACAAAAACGGCGGCATTATCGCATTTGGGACGTAATATGTCAATGCTGGCGTGGTGAGGTCACAAACGGACGGCGAACATTTTCGGGGAGCTTCGCATCTTTGTCTAAAGTTTTGCTATAATCGCGCTTTCAACTTCAGGATGATATGGCATGATCGAAACAGATGTGTTGATCGTTGGTGCGGGTCCGGCCGGACTCGCCGCTGCAATTGCCCTTAAGCGTGGCGCAAAGGCCAAGGGTGATGGGGCGTCCCCTCGCGTCATTGTGCTGGACAAGGGAAGAAGCGTTGGCTCGCATGTGCTTTCTGGCGCAATCATTGACCCGTCTGGTTTCGTCGGGCTGCTCTCCGATGATGAGATCGGCAAACTGCCTATTGAGGCGCATGTCGTCAAGGAGAGCTTTCGCACGTTGCTTTCGCGTGGCGCATCAGTGAAGATTCCGTGGGTGCCGCCAATGATGAGTTCCAAGGGGTATCCCGTCGGATCGCTCACGAAGGTCGTCCAGTATCTCGCGGGCATCGCCCAAAAGGAGGGAGTGGAAATATACACGGGATATGCGGTGACCGGCCTGATGGAAGAGAATGGCGTGGTGGTTGGCGCACATACCGGCGAAAAGGGCCTCGACCGGGATGGCAAGAAGAAGTCTAACTACCTTCCGTCTGAAGAGGTACGCGCCAAGACTACGATCCTTGCGGAGGGAGGCTGCGGGATCCTCACGGAACACCTTATTGCGGAGCGAAAGCTGAATGGGGTGCGTCCGCAGACGTACGCGCTCGCGATCAAGGAACTCGTGGAGGTGCCGGCCGGTACGCAGATGGCCGGAGAGGTGATGCACACCTTCGGCTGGCCGAGCGACTTCATGACGTACGGCGGCGGATTCGTCTACCACATCTCCGAGACGCAGGTGATGGTCGGTTATGCGTATGCGTTGGACTACACACGCGCCGAGATTGATCCATTCGAGCTTTTCCGCCAGTTCAAGCGTTCTGTCGCCGTAAGACGCCACATAGAGGGCGGCAAGACTGTCGCGTACGGTGCGAAGGTGATTCCCGAGGGCGGCTTCTATTCGATCCCGAAGGTGGAGGCGCCGGGCGTGATGATTGTGGGCGATGGGGCCGGACTCCTCGACTCCCTGCGGATCAAGGGAGTACACATCGCGCTCCAGAGCGGCAGGGCGGCGGCGGAAAGCATACTCACGGGCAGAAGCTATACGGAGCTGTTGCATGCGACCTCTGGATTCCGTGAGATAAGGCGTGTGCGAAATGTGCGTGCGGCATTCTGCTACGGGTTGCCATTTGGCGTGGCGGCGGCCGGGCTCGCCTGGATTACCCGTGGGGCGTTCCCGTGTTTCCGCATACCGGGTCTCTCGGAGGGCGATGCCGCCTCGTTGCGGCAGATCGCCAATGGTAAGGCGAACATAAGCCAATCTGCCGCCAAGGTCTCGCCGTGCGATCGGGATGAGACTGCGTTGATGCCCGATCGGCTTACCGATGTGTTCATGAGCGGAACCATCCATGAGGAGAACCAGCCGTGTCATCTGAAGGTGCTTGATCCGGCAAAATGCGACGAGTGTCGCGTCAAATTCGGCGCACCATGCACCAGATTCTGTCCAGCGGAAGTCTACCGCATGGATCCCGCTGAGGCGGATGGCAAACTTGAGATCGACTTCTCCAACTGTCTGCACTGCAAGACTTGCCGCATCAAATGCCCGATGAGGAACATCGACTGGACCTTCCCGCAGGGCGGTGACGGTCCTCGCTATACGCGGATGTGAGCCATTGGGCCGAGGTCGGGAAACGGGAGCGAGTCCGTGGAGAGCAAGGCTGACATACGCAGACGGATGAGGCAAGCCAGACGCGGCGTAGACGCAGCCGAACGGGCCTCATATTCTGCGGCAGTCTGTAGGCGAATGCTGCAACGTCCCGACGTCATGGCGGCTGTTGCGGACAAAGAATCGTTTGCCGTATATCTCGCCACTCCGCAGGAGATAGACCTTACGACGCTGATAGGGAGCCTATGGGCGGCGGAATGCCCTGTGTTCGCCCCTGCTTGGGATGGCGAGTCGTATGTTCTCGCGAGATATGTGCGAGGTGCCAAACTTGTTGTCGGCCCAATGGGTGTCCTTGAGCCTGCCGTTGACGGCCATGGCGAATCCGCACCAGTCCCGAAGGTATGGATCGTTCCTGGCCTTGCGTTCACGAGGGACGGTGTCCGCCTCGGATATGGAGGCGGTTGGTACGACAGGCTTCTTGCGTCCGTCTCGCGGGCATCTGCGGTGCTCGGCGTAGCCTATCCGTTTCAGTTGTTGGAGAAACTGCCGTCCGAACCGCACGACATTGCGCTGACAGATGTCGTGGTGGTCTCATAGGGATCGCGGTTGGCCGGGATGTCTGCCCTGGCTAAGGCTTTCACCGCATCACGGATGGTACGGATAGAACGTCAGGTGCAAGGCAATTGCGTATAACATGCCGAATGTGAGGTGGATGCCCCCGGAGGCTCTTTCCAGACGAATCCACTTTGGATTCTGCGGGTTGTCCAGATAGGTCTTGGTTGCGCGTACGAGCGTCCTTCGTGTAAGGGGGAGGGCCATGAACGGAAGTAGCATCATGCGTCCGTACCGACAGATCATCATTGCGCATACGACGTAAGGAATCATATGGCATATCCAGTATATCGCAAGGGCGCCTTTCGGTCCTGCCATCGATGCGCAAGTCCGTATCCCGGCGGCACGATCGCTTTGGATGTCGCGCATGTCGTTGCCGTGCATTATCACGCACACGAGCGATGCGATCGGAATGGACATGAATGCCGTGACTGGGGTGAGAAGCCCAGTGGCGTCCGCAGGGCGCAGTATGCATATTGCGGCAGCCATTTCAAGCGGCCCCATCAGGAATGCGACGAACGGAACCCCAAGCCCGATATACTTGAACTTGATTCCTGTGGAATAGTTCGTCGCCCCCAGAAAGCCGATGAAGCCAATGGCGAGCAGCGGACATGAGACATTCCAGACCCCGTCGTTTCGGTAGAGGCAGAGAAGCATTCCGAGAGCCGCCGCGCAGATTGCGCATACGGTCGCGGCGGTGAGGACTGCCCTCATTGATATTGTCCCGTCGTGAACCTGTGGAGTTGTGCGTATTGCGCCGGGTGCGGCATCTACGCCAGACCGCTCGTCTCCCCATGTGTTCAACAGATTCACCGTCGCCTGGAAAAGGATGCCTGCGGCAAGTCCTACCCACCAGCGAAGCATCCCATGTGACGGCGGCACGATTGAGGCGCCCACCAGAAACGGAACGAGCGTTGCCGCATAGCTCCATGGCCTAAAGATCAAGAACCAGGCTTTTGCTTTTTTCATGAGAGAGGAAATTCTTCGATTTTGTCAGAATCAGTGCAGCGTGGCGTGTTTGGGTCGTGGGCGATGTCCTTGGATTCCTGTAGCAGGGCTACAAGCTTGTTGTGTTTGCTCTTGCGGGAAAGGGCGAAGGGGATGCCGCCGACGTCGCGCACCTTGTTCATGAAGCAGTTGAAGGCTATCGATAGGTTCATGCCGATGTCCTCAAGAATCTCTTCGATATCGGCCTTGAGTTCAGGGTCGGTTCTGAAGGTTATGGTTGCTGTCGTGCTCATTGATTTTCTTCTTTGTCAACAAATATGCGGATAGTGTATCGAAGATGCCTTACGAGGTCAATACGGTGTATTGTCGATTAGGGTTGAATCCTACGGGATTTTAGCATAAAGGCTCCAATGTAATCGGAAATCTAATACGCCGCATTTGCCGCGACACGTGGCGATATATCCCCCGAACGAAGTGAGCCGCGCAAGCGGTCGCTAGAGGGGTGCGCCCTCGCCACCGTATCAGCCTGCTGCTTTCCGTTTGGTCGCAACAAGTTGCGACCCTCCCGTATGTGTACGACGGCGATTTCATCGAAATCGCCCTACCAAGCCAGACCGACACAATCATCAAATGATCAAATTCCCAAGTGCAATCGCAAATTTGCAAATCAAGATAGCATTGGCCATTTAGGCGTTTTGGTAGGGCGATTTCGATGAAATCGCCGCAGGAAGTCTTTACAGGATTCACACGACGACGGGGCGTCGTCGCTACGGTAAATCATCAAATGCTAAAATGGCCAAATGCAATCGCAAATCGAAAAATCGGAAATCGAAAATTTCCGGTGGCGCCATGGGCGAGAAGATATGATATAATAACGGCATTTTCGGTTCTTCCGATACGATTGAAAAGCCGATCTGACCAAAAAAGGAGAACTGCGCTACATCTGATTGAAAAAGAACATAACCCCGTCTGGGCCCGTAGGCCAGGCAGGTGTCCGGCAACGGCGACGAGCCGCGAGACCGGCGGACAAGTCCGAGATGGGCAACCTACCCCGGACAACGTACGCGAAATCAGCGTATGACGCTTTACAGGAAACTTCGCCAAAGGTTCTAAAAGACAAAGCGGAATACGATGATCGCGCTACGTGGGCCAATCCACGTGGCGTGTTTTCATCATTCATGTTTTGTCTTTGGTGTTTGGCGACACCTCCTGTGAGACGTGATGATTGGAAACGCGCCACTCTTCTTTTCTGCACAAGAGAGTGTCGTTAAGATCGTGCAGAAACGGAAGATGTCTAAATGAGACTTTGGATCATAGGCAATGGTTTTGATCTTCATCATGGATTGAAGACGCGTTACGAGGATTACAAGGCGTTCTTGTGTCATCGCCATGCGTGTGAACTTGCGAAAGAGCAGCGTAAGTCACAATCACAGAAGTCGTGCGAGACAGTTTGCGGAAATTGCTGCAAACGTTCTATAAATACAGATTGTCCAGTCAGGAAATTCAATGAGTTGCCGAGAAGCGGGTCGAGAAGAGGTCTATGGCGCGACCTGGAGGAGGCGTGCGCAATCGACCTCGATAGACTGATGGATAGGTTAAAAGGCGAATGGGTTGGCGGCAGTGGCCGACCCGAAGACAGCGCGGCAATTGGCCTCTTGCACGGCAACCTAGGGTTTGCCAAGGCATTCACAGGATATGAGTTTTATGAGTGGCTCCAAATGGTCGAAGAATCGCTGTCCAAGATAAAACCAGAACGGCTTGATGTTGATAAAAAAGATTTGTTCATAACGTTCAATTACACCAGAACCCTTCAGAAGGTATATCTCATACCGGAGGAGCGAATATTCTATGTTCATGGATGTGTGAAAGGTGTCGATGAAGAACTCAAAAAGACAGCACAGGGATATAGGGATATCGATAAGAATGGTATTGTTCATTCGAACATTTTGTTTGGTTCGACTGAATTAACAGATGCAGCGGTCAAGACGGCCATTGACTATTACACCACGTTGCAGAATACAAGTACGGAACAGGCGAAGGCGTTGAGCGATCAGCTGATGCAGCTATCGCGATTTCTGAGAAAGGATGTCCAGCATAGGCTGGCATCCATGGAGGAATGGGTTATAAGGTTCTGCAACGACCAATCACCACACGCGGAGGTCGTCGTGGCTGGGCATTCGCTCGGCAAGAACGACAGTCCCTACTTCGATTTTCTTGCAGACTTGTTTAGATATGCGAAATGGCGGTTTTTATTCTATAGCAAGGGGGACTTGGAGACCGCTCTTGAATTTTGCGAACAACGTGGGTTGCATGGTTGTTATATGCCTTGGGACACCGCAGGCATGGACATCGCTCCATGCCCTGGCGCTCTTAGCATTCCATATCCAGAACCGTGCGAGTGCAAAGGATAAGCTGAATTCAATTAGGGACTAATAAAGGCTCCCATCTGTTAGCCTTTGCAATGAGTGTTGTGGAGGCTAATGGA
>CAVJWR010000097.1:0-11577 GCA_963653155.1 Limosilactobacillus gorillae | reverse complement strand
GTAGTCACACTCGCGAACATCTTTGAACTCATCAATCATTCCCATCGCAACTCCTCCATATGCTCATGGTTCATCATCCCTGGTCGAAGCCCTTGTGCCAACGGCATTGATTCCATTTGTAATCGTCGAATCAGCAAACATTCGTATGACGATCTGCCGTGTTTTGTCCGCTGAATCGAAAACTTCAGGGCCGACATATTGATAGGTGCCGGCTTTTAGATACTCTTTGTCACAATATAGTCTTTCACTGAACAGACCAATTGGCATTGGCCCTGTTCCTTCAAAGATTGAGACAAAGAGAGGGTGTCCCCCATCGGTTTCATATTGATTAAAAAGCGTTTTGACAGATTCAAGGCTCTTGCCGTCATGTGTATATTTCGCTTCCACGTTGGGGCTCGCCTCTTTTCTTGTTTGATAGTCCATCGTTTTAACAGCTTGTCTTTCCCATTCTTTATACTGACGAGCCTGTTCCTCACGTTCTTTCGCCTGTCGCTTCGCGCGCGCTTTCGCACGACGTTCTGAACGAATCTCAAGCTCTTCAAGTGGATCAGAATCTGTCTGTTCTGATTCATGGTCAGGGTTGTCGATGTTCGGCTGAAATGACTCACACCCCACAATAGCAACAATGGCCATCACCAATACAACGGCGCATGTTAAACTCTTTTGGCTTCTTGTTCTTTGGTTCATCTTATCTTTCATCCTTTTGCTCTTTGAATTATACCATTTTCTTTTTCTGATCGGGCCGATTCTTCACATATTTGGTATACTACTACCCATGCTCATTCAAAGGAGAGTGTGTGCCTATCGTAGTCGAAAAGGAATGGCATGAATACTTTGGATAATCAAATTTCGCTTCCGCTTGCGCGTTACGGCGCGGGACGAATCTTCGTGTCGTTCCCACACGGCGTTGACTTCTCGTTCCCGATTGCCGGCAATTGGCGATTTGAACAGGCAACACAGGAGCAACTTGAAAACATTGAAGTCGATGAAGACGGGCTTCACTGGCCTGATCTTGACGAGGATCTTTCATTTGAGGGGCTACTGCACGGCGATTACGGACAGTTTGTGCGACGCCCGGCATCCTGTCATTTGGTGTAAGTACGAGTCCGGAAAGCGAAAAACAGAACCTACAGACGGCTAAGTTATGGAAATGAAACTCCTTCATCAGGATCCGCAGCGCATCAGGTGGTTCAACGAGCGCGTCGCGGCGATTCAGGGCTACATGGACTGTTTCGACGGCGCACACATCGCGGGCAGCGTCCATCTAAATGCCAACCCACTCTACCACATCATGAATGAGGCGTGAACTTCAAGCCCACAATGCCTATGAGAAGCATGTTGGGGGACTGCTACTTCTGACATTAAACCAATGGCCACGGATAGGCCGCTAACATGTCCTTCAAATTCGCCGCAAGACTATCCATTTCTTGAATGGCCGTATTCCAGACTATTTGCCAATTCGTCTTGACGTATCCATGAATCAACACGTTGCGCATGCCTATGAGATCACACCAGGGAATTGATGGATATTTGTCCTGAACTTCTCGCACGATGGCATTTGCCGCCTCTCCGATGATCTCGATGTTATAGGCGACACTCTAGCGCTTTTCACGATTTGCAAAGAACTGCTCGTAAGTCACACCCGCAACGCTTTCCTTGACCGCATCGATGGCTTCGAGCATATCTTCTATACGCGCGAATGGATCATGATACGGGTCAAACGTCATACGGCCACCATGTCACGGACAACTGTCTTCAAAAAAATCGAGTTCTCATTAATTGCGCCTCGATCAATGACATCCACGCCCCGACCGAAGGCGGCCGTCAGCGCATTGTACAGCCTACCATGATCAAGCAAAGTGGCATCTTTTCGGAATTCGACAATGAAATCAATATCGCTTTCCGGCGTCTCTTCCTTGCGGGCAACGGAGCCGAAGACCCAAAGCCTGTCGACCTTGTTTCTCTGTGCTATGGCGTGAATTTCATCACTCTTCGCCCGAATGGTGTCAAGCATGCACATATGTCACCCCTTTGCCTGTACATTATAGCACAAACCGAGCGAAACGTGGACCGAGCCGAGATTGTGCTACATCGGGAAGTTTCGGGAAGTTGTACACGTTATGGCCTACAAACGGCTTCGTCACCGCCAGTTACCGCCCAAACGTGCAAACGTGTAACCAAGTCCGGGCAATTCTACCGATACATTTTCGCAAGACCTTAACACACATCCGTCATACCCTTGCAGTCTCTGCAAAACCATCCCATCCACATTATCCACACCGATCTCTCCTTTTACGGGATTTCGAGTATTATTGACAACCGCAAGATAGACGTCACCCTGATACCGCCAGGCACGAACACTTAAGGATTCCGTTGCGCCCCTGACTTTCGGCGCATCCTCTTCCGACAAGAAAACTGGGGCATAAGGCTTGACACCATTTGCCGCCGCACAGATGTCCGCCCATCTGTCAACACGGAACTTGCCGTTCTGGTAGAGCAGACGGTAGCACCAGTAGACAATGCCGTTAGCTCCATTCGCGATGCATTGCCAAGTCATGTTATCGAGTTCCTCACGTGTGGGAAAACGGCGTGTATCGCCCTTTTTCCGAGACCAGTCCCCCCAAGAGAAAGCTTGAGGAACCTGCCAAATCGGCTTCAGTCCCATGACTTCGTTGTATGTCGTGCGTGTCCATGCCGCGACCGTCCCAATTGATCCGTGTGGAATCGGATACGGGTCTGACCCAATGATGTCGAACGTAGGATAGTATTCCCTAATTGACGAAACCTGATAGAGAACCGTCCAGGTAGGATGCCCAGGATCGATTCGCTCCAATAGCTTTTGCCGTGCGAGAAGCTGAGGGAACTTTTCGATGGAGATTTCGTCATTAACATACCAGGCCAGAATCGCCGGATGGTCCTTGACGGCATTCACTTCCCGTTCTACAGCCGTCTGCGCATCATCGTCCGTCTCGACGCCTTTCGGACGATAGTCATGCCACGGCCAAATGTTATTGATCGGATAGATAACCTCAATTCCCTGAGTCCGCAACCAATCAAGCCATTGTGCGCTCGGAGCATGATACGGCATAATACAGTTGAACGGGCCTGTCCGAAAATTCGTGAGTTGTGAAAACTTGTCGTTAACGCCATTCAGATAGATGCCAACGGGGAAGAATGGCTTTCCATCGACGATTGTCCGTCTTTTCGAATCTATCCATACACGACGGTTTGGAAGTTTGGAAACGCGCGTAAACATTAGGCTTCCCCCGCCAAGCCGAGTGCCATCGCCATCGACCACCTCACACATTACAGGATGAGTTCCCTTCGCAAGATGCGCGGCATTAACCTTCAGGATTGCCGCGTCCGTACCTATCCGTGTAGCGGGAAGATGACGTGCAATTCCCTCCGCATCAAGATAGCCAATCATCACTTTCGCGAATGGATGGTCTTTTAGGTTAATGGCGGCATAAAAGACAACCTCGCCTTCCGACGCAATGTCTCGATAACACGATGAGTAGAATCCGCCAAATGGCTCATGTTCAAAGAGCTTCACAGAAACATCGTCAAACCAGACTTTTCCTTGCCCACCCTTAGCCACGTCAAAGCCAAGAAAACATGATTTTGCATCTGACGGAATCGGCGGCGTCTTGTCTTTCACCTCTCGCCAATCATGTGTTCCGGCATCAACCGGATGGTACGATCCGCCAAGCCACTTTCCATTGGCATCATACCACTCCACCATGATCCTTGGACGAGTCGTGGCGTTCTCGCTTTTGATCCAGATCGAATACTCATAGCATTTCCCCGCCTCCAATGGAAGTTTCATCTTCGGGAAACCGTGGCTTTTCCTGTCACTGACGTTCTCGAAGAGAACCCCCCGCGTGCCGTTCATGCCCTCGCGATCCACCACTCGGTAAAGAGGCGGCAGTTCCCAACCGACTGGCTTTCCGTTTTCTACGGTCTCAAATGAACCGTTTTGGACGAGTCCGACTCCCTCACAAATTGAAGCCAACAGGATGGTCATCATCAGCATACGAACACTCACAGGCATCTCCGGATCATTTATCCACCTTAAAGATAACGCGCAGACCATTGGCTTGTCTGCTTGACCACACCAAGCCCTGTCCTCTCCATGCGCTACGCATACAGGCACCATAGTACTCGGCATCCAAGTATATGCCACACCCACGAATGGCTCGCGTACTCTTACCATCCGGAGATTCAGCCGGTCCAACAGGGTCAACTATCACATCGCTTGGATGCCATCCATCTCCAAATGAAGCGACATAGTCCATATTAGCACTGAAATAGTCAGAACAAAACTCAGACACATTCCCAATCATATCATACAGGCCGAACGCATTTGGCAATTTGCCACCGACCGGCATCTCCGACACCCCAGCACCGAAGCAATTGCCTCTGTACCAAGCAATCTCATCAACGTTGGGGCAGAGGCCAGACCATAAGTTAGAGACTTCCTTCCCCGAATAAAGAGCACTCGTCGTACCTGCACGGCAAGCAAACTCCCATTCAGCCTCTGTGGGTACCGCAAATGCGTCAACGCCCGTCTTTTGGCGGATTTTCGGCAAAAAGATCAAAGCACACGGATTGGACGAGTTCTCACTGCCGTACATCATATTGTTTTCAGGCAGGACATCTGCATTTGCCTTCGCCTGCGATTCGGCCTTGGCCGTATGAGAACCAGTCATCAAATAATACTGTTTCTGCGTAATGGGGAAGACCCCAATGAAATAGTCATGGGTCAACTTGACGAGATGATTCGTTTCGCTCGAAAGCGTACGTCCTAATTCCGTCGCTGGCGAACCCATCGTCCAGACCACATCCTTCGCCGGAATCTTGCGCATCACAAGTTTTGTGGTTTTGTAGGCAACATCGTTCGTCACACCAGTCCAAATCAACACGTCTTCCAGTGACGTTCTGAAGTCAGATCCGATTTTCGTGAAATCCGTTTCCCAGCTTCCATACTTGCCATCAAGCAAATCGGCACGGCGAATATCCGTGCAACCTCCATTTTCAAGGTCAAACACCTTGTAGATCACCTCGCTGATGTTTGCGGCAGAATCGACAAGGCTCAGCTTCACCTTGAAGTTCGCGAGCGCGACCTTCGTCGTGCCGAACGCGGCGACAGGATCGATGACGAACTGCCCAACGCCATCCATGTCGATGCCGTGGAGATCGCCCACGATGGCGGATGCGGGTAGCGGCAACTCCGCCTCGCCGTTATACACAGTCACGCCAATATCAACTGGAGCCGTTACCCCGGAAAGCCTGTATTCGACCTTGACGTCCGTAGACCACGGCCACTGCTGGCGGACTATGACCTGTTCGATCTTCGCGGCCTGGGCCGCCAACGCACCGACTGTAAAGACAGCTAATACGACAATCCTGCTCATTTTCAACATCCCTTTCATTTTCACCTAAAGACCACCATCAACCCAGTGCTGCCAAGAAGCGACGCCATGTACTCAACGCCATCCGCCACAAGCGACAGGGTTACACTTTCATCCGAACCGACACGGCGCAAGGCATACCAACCCTGCGCACCGCCGAGGCCCGTGTCGGTCTCAACGCCATTTACCGTGAACGATGTCGTGCCGTATGGTATCGGCAACACTGTGCGGCCCTGCACCTTCTTCCATACCTTCGCCACCGATGGCGCAAGGCAGCGCGTAGTTCCCTCGGCATCGGGCGAAAGTCCCTGCACAAGGCCAAGTTTCGCCGTGCGCGTAGTTCTCGCCACATCATCAAACGTCAAGGCAAGGTCGTATACGTTCTCCGTTTCAGACGAAACCGGGGCCGGCACCTCAAACGTGAACTCATTGCCGGCGATGTCGGCATAGACACGCCTGTAGTCGATGCCTGTCACCTCAAGGGTCGCCCGTGTGGCTCCATTGGGATAGTCTATCGGCACCGTCATCGTATTATTGGTCGCCGTATTCCAGAATGAACTAGTCTCCGGCCTCAGGAATACGAACGTCGGTTCGCTCGTCAACTCCTCCGCCGGCACAGCGACAGAGACCATCGCCGCGCCGACGATGGTAGCCATCTTCCTCACAATCATCGTATTCTCCCCCTGTTTTGAAATAGCCTCTGTCTCTGGGTCGCCGCCGACCAGAGATTCTTCCAGCCCAAACGATGAATCTGAATGCGTCACGCCAAACCATGCGGCAAACCCAGCGAAACTCGCCAGCAAAGCCACGGCGGCAGCGACTTTCGCCCATCGTGGCATGCGCCCGGCAACGGCAGGTCTCCAGCACTCCAGTCGCGAAGATGTGCCAAGCTTGTGCATCAGGCGCTCGGAAAAGTCGTCCGGCAGACGAGCGCGTGCCGCTTCGTCCTGAAGTGCATCACGAATCAATGCCTCAAATCTATCCATTGCCTCCATCCTTATCGTTAGATGCGCCCCTGCCCGCATCGGTTAGCGAAAGGATTTGGGCAAGACGCTTTCGCGCCGCGAAAAGCCGAACCTTCGCTGCTCCCTTGGAGATTCCAAGAACCTCTGCCACCTGTGCGACATCCTGCTCCGCAAAATAACGCAGCACAACAGCCACGCGAAGCGTTTCAGGAAGCTGCGCCACCGCCGCCCTGACATCGGCGGCGGAAGAATTCAAGGCAAGTCGTTCGGCCGGATCGGGAGCAGGGTCTTCGCGGTCCGGCAACTCATCGGACAGAACCAGCAGACGAGCATCCCTTTTGCGCAAATCCATGCGCCTGAAGTTCACGAGTATGCGGTACATCCATGTGTAGAAGGAACTGCGGCCCGAATACGTGCCAATCTTGCGCACAACCTGCTCGAATGTGCGAAACACCAAATCCTCGGCGTCCGAATGGTTTTTTGTGATCTGAACTGCCGCCGTCAGCAACCGTTCGCCGTATTCGGCGACAAGTCGCCGAATGCCACGCTCACTGTCTTGCGCAATCTCGACCCATATATCCATATTCCATATAGATGCAGGATGAGGTGCGCAGGTTAGCGCATCCTATGCACTTATTCTATGCACTATCCCACCATCATTGCAGGACAAGCATAGCTTCCGGATCCTGCGTGACGATCGGCAGCGCAGGCGCTCCGATGCGGAAGAGGGCATCCTCCGCCACCTTCGGGACCGAAAGCGACCACACCTCGGCCTGGCCTGACGCCTTCTTGCCGCGCAAGATGTCCGGCTTTCTATCGAACCCCTTCTCTGCAACAACTACACCTGTAGCATCGCGCAGTTCCGCGCTCATATCCTCTTCAGGCCTCAACAACACGCACACCTCTGAACCTGACGCCGGAACGAAGAAGTAGTACCGCCGGTTGCCGGGCGCGAAGAGCGGAACGCCGCCCACCGCCTCGATGCCCTGCCCTGGCCATTCGGACTCGATGTCGATCCTTGAATTGGTGTCGATCTCGAACCGCGTTACGTTCGGCCCCTTGACCTTCGCGACATGGGTGTAGTCGAGATCCGTGAACGTGAACTTTCCGAGATCGGTGCCGACCGCATCGCGCAACTGCACCGTGACGCCTTTGCTCCTCTTTCCGAGCGGCTGGCAACGGAACCGAATCGGATACTCGCCCGCCTCGCCGTGGTACTGCACGAACGTGAAGCGTCCGCGCAGGTTGCCCGTGCGTACGGGCTTCGCAAGGCGCTTCGCCTTCGTCGCGGGACGCAAGGCGCGGTAGTCGATGGGCATGGTCTCGAAGTTCAACGCAGACAGATTTTCCTTGAAGCGCGACGCCCAGGCCGCCATATCGACCTGCGCAACGCTTCCGCCGCGCTCCACGGACAGTGTCCCCGTCACGCCCTTCAGCCCCGCGCCCGGCAAGGCCGCAAAGTCAAAGTCGCGTCCCTTCTCGGAAATGCGCAGCGTTGTGCGCTCGAACGATACGTTGCCGAGGCTGAACGGAATGTTGCCGTTGAACGCAACGCCCGCGTCCGCGCTGTTGCGTCCGTCCACTTCACAGTCGCGAAAAGAAACCCGGAGTCTGTCGTCCCCAGAAATGACGTTCACGAAACGCAGCGAGTTCCCGGCATTGCCGAACATGCGGCATCCGTCGAACAGCACACTCCCACGGGCCGAATTGCCGCGAGAGGCGACATACACCGTGACGCCATGACCCTTGTTCCCGCGAGCCGTGCATCTGCGGAATGTTATCGATACTGGCGCACTCGTTGGATCAAGCGCCCCGAGATGCAGCAGGATGCCGCTTGAGGCGTTTTCGGCAAAGGTGCAGTCCTCGAAAACTATGTTCTCGAAGAAGTCCCTGTTGTGGTTCGGCTCAAGATCAACCCCGCATGCTGGCGGCGTTCCCCACGTGCCCGAAAAGTCGCACCGGCGCGCGACGAGGTTCTTCGCCGCAATCACGCTTATGCCCTGTCTTTTGTGATCTCGACAAATCAGATCTTCCAAGACAAGATCGTGCGCTCCACTCACGTACACCCCATCCCCTCCTGACGAAAGTATTGTGAGATTCCGTACGGTCACATTCCTTGACTGCCTTATGTCAATAGTCATGCGATGCCCACCGCTAAATGGATACTTCATGCTCGGATCGAGATAATCCCATTTCCGCATGGCAATCACGGCCTTTCCCTCTCCCCGGATCGTAACATTCGATGGATTGCCACATATCTTGATGAGAGAGTCTGTTCGTCCATAAAATTCACCGCGCTTGGCGCAAATGGACACTCCATCCTCTAACACAACCTCTACATTGGAGTTTGTCAAGAGCAATGGCCTTGAAATCCAGTCGCCTTTCTGGCGATCCACGACCACCCTCTTCGCGCCGGAATCGAGCGCCGCCTGAAGGCATGCGGTCGCATCCTCAGCGTTCCAGCCGAACGACGAGGCCCGCACCTCGCCATCCGCCGCAGACAGCGAAGCCGCCACCGACAACGCACATCCCCAGGCCAACAACAATTTATTCATATTCATGTCATGTATCCTTTCTTTTCAATTGCCTATTCTGCCTTGCTACGGGAGGGACGCAATTCATCGCGTCCGATTCCGTTCGCTATCTTCGGTCGCGCAGGAGCGCGACCCTCCCGTTCTCGTGCAACACACGACGGCGGGCGCACCCCTCTTGCGACCGCTTGCGCGGCTCGCATTGCTCGGGGATATTTCGCCACTATATCCGGCGGTTGGGGACAACCGCCCTATCAACCTAAAACCTATCACCTAACACCTATCGTCACTGAAGGACAAGCATCGCCTCAGGATCCTGAGTGACAATCGGCAGCGCGGGAGCTCCGATGCGGAAGAGGGCATCCTCCGCCACCTTCGGGACCGAAAGCGACCACACCTCGGCCTGGCCTGACGCCTTCTTGCCGCGCAGGATGTCTGGCTTCGCGCTGAAGCCACGCTCTTCGACCGCAACGCCATTGGCATCCAGCAATGTCGCGCTCATGGGTTCCTCCGGCTTGAGCATCACGCACACCTCAGAACCAGAGGCCGGAACGAAGAAATAGTATCTGCGACCACCCGGCGCAAAAAGCGGAACGCCGCCCGCCGCCTCAATGCCCTGTCCGGGCCATTCGGACTCGATGTCAATTCTGGAGTTGGTATCGATCTCGAATCGCGTGACGTTCGGCCCGTTGACCTTCGCGACATATGTGTAGTCGAGATCCGTGAACGTAAACTTTCCGAGATCGGTGCCCGCCGCATCGCGAAGCTGAACGGTAACGCTGTTCGACCTCTTCCCGAGCGGCTGGCAACGGAACCGAATCGGATATTCGCCCGCCTCGCCATGATACTGCACGAATGTGAAGCGTCCGCGCAGATTGCCCGTGCGTACGGGCTTCGCAAGACGCTTCGCCTTCGTAGCCGGACGCAAGGCGCGGTAGTCGATGGGCATGGTCTCGAAGTTCAACGCAGACAGATTTTCCTTGAAGCGCGACGCCCAGGCCGCCATATCGACCTGCGCAACGCTTCCGCCGCGCTCCACGGACAGTGTCCCCGTCACGCCCTTCAGCCCCGCGCCCGGCAAGGCCGCAAAGTCAAAGTCGCGTCCCTTATCGGAAATACGCAGCGTCGTGCGCTCGAACGACACGTTGCCGAGGCTGAACGGAATGTTGCCGTTGAACGCAATGCCCGCGTCCGCGCTGTTGCGTCCATCCACCTCGCAGTCGCGGAAAGCGACCTTGAGCCTGTCGTCCCCAGAAATGACGTTCACGAAACGCAACGAGTTGCCGGCATTGCCGAATATGCGGCATCCGTCGAACAGCACACTCCCACGGGCCGAATTGCCACGAGAGGCAACATACACCGTGACGCCATGGCCCTTGTTACTGCGTACCGTGCATCTGCGGAAAGTTACGGAGACAGGTGCGCTCGTTGGATCAAGCGCACCCAGGTGCAGGAGGATGCCGCTTGCCGCATTCTCGACAAACGTGCAGTCCTCGAACACCACGTTCTCGAAAAAGTTCCTGTTGTGGTTCGGCTCAAGATCCACCCCGCATGCCGGCGGCGTTCCCCACGTGCCCGAAAAGTCGCACTTGCGCACGAGCAGATTCTTCGCCGCGATTACGCTTATGCCCTGACGGTGATGGTCGCGGCAAACGAGATTTTCAAGGACAACATCCTTCGCTCCGTTCACGTACACGCCATCGCCTCCTGACGACAGCAGCGTGAGATCTCGCACAGTAACGCCGCGTCCATATATTCCAAGAGTATGCCGCCATTCCGACGAAGTATATTGATCAGGATCCTGATAGTCGGTCTTGTTCATGGCGAGCGTAGCATTCCCTTCACCTCTCATCACTATGTCTGCGGACGTACCTTCTATCCGGAAAAGACAGTCTGTGCGCCCCTTGAATGCATCCTTCTTTGCACGGACGGTCACGCCGTCCTGAACGACAATCTCCATTCCACGAGCGTTGATGTGGATTGGACGAACGATCCAATCGCCTTTCTGGCGGTCTACGATCACCTTCTTAGCGCCTGAGTCCAACGCCGCCTGCAGGCACGCGGTCGCATCCTCCGCGTTCCATCCGAACGACGAGGCTCGCACCTCGACATCCGCCGCCGACAGCGAAGCCGCTGACAACAACGCACATCCACAAGCCAACAACAATTTAGTTACCTTCATTCTCATGTTTCCTTTCTTTCCAAATGCCTATCTCGCGCTACCGAATGACCACGGACATTCCGCCACGCGCCTTGAATTTGATCCTGAATGTGGTTTCGCCGGAAACCGACAGCGAATCGCGTTCCACGAAACCAATGTGTTTCTCAGTCCTGACAGGGCTGAAATCGACCGCCGCCGTGATATCCTTCACAACAGAACTATCAACAGTCACGAGGCCGAGACCATCGCCGCCGACAAGTGCGGCCAATGCGTCGTCCGCAAGGCCTTCAAGCTCAATCGGAATCTTCGCCGAATTGCCGTCGGCCCTGACGAACGGAGACTTTGACTTTACGTTACGGATTCCATAAACCTTGAGTTCCGTATCCATAGGATTGAGGTCAAAGACGAGTTTCGTGCCGGAATACGCGACAACAGTTGCACCATCAAGACTGGTGGCCGACAGCGGTTTGATCGCCCCCTCTTCCAACGAGATCACCCGGCGTGTCTCA
>CAVJWR010000096.1:0-11744 GCA_963653155.1 Limosilactobacillus gorillae | reverse complement strand
GCGCTGGAGCGTCCCCGACAAGATGGATTTCGTGCTTAACCGGGTGCGCACGGATGGGCAGCTGGCGTTCTCGTCGCTTTTCAGCGAACAGTCGCCGCGTGGCGAGGTGATAGTCACGTTCCTCGCCTTGCTTGAGCTTTTGCGCCAGCATCGCGTCATCATTTACCAGAATGCCGCATTCCACGAGATCACCATCCTGCCAAGCAAGGAGGATCCGGCGGACAAGCCGCTTGATGCGCCCGATGACTGGTGATATTCCCGGAATCAGGAAGGAGATTGCCCTTTACGCCATGGAAGAGGAAAAACAGGAAGAACTTGCAGAAAAGACGCCGCCGAGGCCCGAAGTCAAGTCTGAGCAGAGCAACAAGCCCAGAGACGTGAGGCTTCCGCTCCCGGGTAGCCTGCAGGAGATCGTCGGGTCGCTTCTCTTCGCGAGCGAAACCCCGCTTTCGGCCGCTGACCTGCGCGAATGCATACGCGGCGTCACGCCTGATGAGGGTGACGATGCGGACGTGATGGACGTGTATCGCACATGCACGAACCGGGAGATAGAGGAATCGTTGCGCGGGCTTCAGAAGGCGCTTGAAGTTGCGAAATGCGGTTTCACCCTCGTGTGTACAGGCGGGCAGTACAGGCTCCAGACCGTTCCCGTGTGCGGGCGTTACGTTCGGGCATTGCTTAAGCTGGATCGTCCCAACAGGCTTTCCCGGGCATCGCTCGAAACTCTCGCCATCGTCGCCTACAGGCAGCCGATAACCAAGGCGGAGGTGGAGCAGATCCGAGGCGTAGGGGTGGATACCATCATGAAGACGCTGGCTGATCTCGGTCTTGTGCGCCTTGTCGGACGCTCCGAACTTCCCGGGCATCCATTCCTCTATGGCACAACGCCTTTCTTCCTTGAGCATTTCGGCCTTGCCTCGCTTGACCAGCTCAATGAGATAGATCCCACGTTGCCTCGCTCAAATCCGAAGGAGCGGGCCAAGCTGTTCAAGAAGGAGGAAAAGGCTCCTGCGCAAAAGGTGGAAACAGAGGTCACGGAAGAAGCCGCCAAGAAGACAGAAGCTACAGAGCCGATAGCCGAAGAACGGCAAGGTCAGGACCAAGAAGCGGGTGAACCTGCCGATGGTGAATCGGATGGCCTTGACATCATAAACGTCATGGAAGAGGATCCCGAAGGGGAGTCTTCCGACGACGATGTGTTCATCGACGACACTCCGGATGAGTTTGACGATGACGACGATGATGAGGACGAGGACTTTGACGACGAAGACGAAGAGGATAACGATGAGGAAGGGGAGGAAGATGATGAGGACGAAGAATAGAGGAATGTGCATGGGCGGGACGGATGCCGCGATTGCGGCCTTGCTTTCGTTCTCTCTGTTGCTTGCGGGATGCGGCAATGGGAATCTGAACTCGGCGGAACGCGCCGACCGGGCTTCCCGTAGCTATGCGGCCGCCATGGCCGAACTCCAGGCGGGCAGGGTGGATTCCGCGATAAGGGGCTTCGAGGATGTGGTGCGCAATGAGCCGGGCAACGGAAATGCGCATTTCCAGCTCGCGGCGCTGCTTGAGGACGCGAAGAAGGATTACCTCGGCGCGATTGTGCACTATCGCATATACCAGACGATACGTCCGAAATCCGACAAGGCCGCCATAGCGGCAGACCGCATGAAAGGTTGCGAGACGCGTTATGCGGCACTCATTGTGGAGAAGGCCGGGCTCGACAACCAGTTCGCCGCATCGCTTGAGGCGTTGCGCAAAGAGCATGGCCAATGCGCCAAGAAGGAGGCGAAGGTCGCAGAAGAACTGGACAAGGCCAATAGAAAGATTGCGTCGTTGGAGCGTGACATTGAAATGAAGAGGCGGCTTGTGGAGAAGGCATCCGCACTCGCCGATGACCAGTCGGCTCCGAATGTTTCGAGGAAACTGCTCCGTCCATCTGATGCTGATCTCCTTGATGATGACGATGGCGTTGGTGGAAAGGCGACGTCAAAGGAGATGAAGAGCCTACGGGCCATGCTGGACGAGGAAGACCGCACGGCTCCCACGAGGCCGCCGATAGACGCGTCCCAGGCCGGCGCCACAGAGGCTCCTGGCACCGCGCCTCTTGCGTCTGCCGATCCAAAGAAGAAGCCGACAACCCCATTCGCCGACAAGGGCAAAAAGAAGCCGGCGCGTTCCATCCCAGAGACGTATACGGTCGTGGAGGGAGATACGCTCATGCAGATCTCCGCGCGGTTCTACGGCACGAACCACAAATGGCGCGATATCAGGGAGGCGAACAAGACGATAATATCCCCCGATGGCCGGGTAAGGGCTGGACAGGTGATAAGGCTTCCGTGACGTTTAGGGCCGTTTGGTGAAAGGCATGCAGTAGTCCATGGGCAATATTCATACGGAACTGGTGAAGCACGACCATTCGTACACGTCGGTCGACATTCCGTGGCAGATGGACGATGAAGGGGATGAAAAGCTCTTCAGGTACCTGCGCGGCGGCGGTGTGCGGGCTTTCGGACGCACCAGCCATGAGGCGGAGCGCATTCGCCGCCAGTCAAGGTTTCTGGCATTGTTCGCGGCACTTGCCTTTCTGTGGTTCCTCGGATGGGTGCTGTTGTAGCGATTGGATTTTTAGGGAAATTTTAGCAGGAGTGAATGAAATGAAAAGAGTGTTTGTCCCGTTGGTCGTGTTGGGCTGTCTGGCCATTTGCGCCCAGGATGATGGCCGCGTTGCGTATCAGGCGCGTCAGGCGGTGCAGGAGGTGCAGCGTCTTTCGAGCCAGTTCGATCAGCTCGAAAGCAGGGTGGAGGCGATGTCCTCCCGGATGAACGGCATGGAAAGCTCAAGCTCTACGCGGGACATCAGGGCGGAGATCGGGGCGATCAGGAGCGAACTCAACGAGCTGAAGCGCCGTCAGGCGGCCATGCGTGGCGAGATAGTCGCGGAACTATCCAAGAAGATGGCGGATCTCATTGCGAAAAGCGCCCCGCCGCCTCCACCGCCATCTCGTCCCGCCTCTTCTTCCCGCGCCGACAGGCCGCAGCGTGGCGCGGCGGCCACGCACGACCGTGAACCTGCGCCGACAGGACCTACCGGGCCGTATTTCGAGCATACAGTCGAGCCAGGCGAAACGCTTTCCTACATAGCCAAGGAATGCAAGACCACCATACACAAGATCAAGCAGTACAGCGGGCTGAAGAGCGACAACCTTCGCGTGGGGCAGAAGCTGCTCATCCCCGCAGAAGACGAGAAGAAGTGAGGTTTTGGCAATGGTCAGATTGAGGAGACTTCGCCGAACCGAGGCCATTCGCAACATGTTCGCGATGGATAGGCCGTCGCGGGATCGTTTCATATGGCCTGTGTTTCTTGTTGAGGGGCATGGGCGCAAAGAGCCGATCGCCTCGATGCCTGGACAGTTCCGCTGGTCGATTGACCGTCTTGTCGCAGAGTTCCCGAAGGGGGTGCACTCGGTGCTGCTCTTCGGGCAGACCGAAGGGGAGAAGGACGAGGCTGGCCTTTCCGCCGCCGACCCTCGCGGTGTCGTTCAGCAGGCCATACCGGTTCTCAAGAGGGCATTCCCCGACCTTGTCGTCATCACGGACGTATGCCTTTGCGCGTATACGAGCCATGGGCATTGCGGACCCCGCGACGCAGATGGCGATGTAGACAACGATGCCGCCTGCGAGATGCTTGCGCGAGTGGCCGTTAGCCATGCGCTGGCCGGTGCGGATGGTGTCGCTCCGAGCGCCATGATGGACGGACAGATTGCCGCCATACGCGCGGCCTTGGACGGCGAAGGCCTCTCCAAGACGCTTCTGATATCGTATTCCACCAAGTTCGCCTCGACCATGTATGGGCCTTTCCGAGACGCAGAAAACTCGGCTCCATCCGGCGGAGACCGTCAGGGCTACCAGGCTTCCTACCGCGACCCCGATACTGCTGTTCGTGAGTCTGTCGTGGACGAGGCGGAGGGCGCGGATGCCCTGATGGTGAAGCCGGCGTTGTGGTATCTCGACCTTATCGGCAAGGTGCGTGCGCGCACCTTGCTTCCCGTGATGGCCTACAACGTGTCGGGGGAATACTCTATGATCCACGCTGCCGCGTCGGCCGGACTTTGCGATCTCCACGCCGCCGCCCGCGAGTCCCTGTATGCGATATTCCGCGCCGGGGCGACACAGGTGATCAGCTACTGGACTCCATACTACGATGAGATTTTCGGGAAGCAATGACAGTAAACAACGGCAAATCAGCCATGAAAGGAAACAACAGGTGAAAAGGATAATTCTGCTGACGTTCGCGGTCGCATGCGTCGCTACTGTGCTGGCGGCTGAATTCAGGGCGGGTTTCGCCCGCGTTGACATAACGCCTCCGCTCGGAACGTATATGCCGGGCTACTACCAGAGCCGTCGCGCGACGGAGGTGCTTGATCCGCTGGAAATCAACATGGTTGCCTTTTCAGACGGCAAGGATACCGCTCTCATCGCCCAGTTCGATACCGAGGCGCTGAGCGACACTACCGCCGACATGATGCGCGACGCCATCGTGAAGGCTACGGGAGTCAAGCGCGACGCCATCCTGCTGCACGCCTCTCACACGCACGACGGCGGGCAGCTCGCATTCAATTCGAGCCACGGGTCGAATGCGTCCACCGGAGGGCCGGAGGGCGACAAGTTCAACGAGACGGATCGCCTCTATCGTGATCTTGCGGTGTCGCGGGCGGCGGATGCCGCCGTCGCCGCAATTCGTGACCTGAAGCCCGCAGCGCTCGCGATCGGGCGTTCGCGTGCAGAGCGCATCTCGTTCGGACGCCGTTACCTCATGAAGAACGGCAAGGTCCAGACGAACCCCGGAACGAACAATCCCGACATCGTGAAGCCCGTAGGCACGGCAGACGACGAGGTGCAGGTCGTTCGGATAGACCGCAAAGGCGGCAAGCCGATAGCGATCATCAACTTCCAGACGCATCCCGATGTGGTTGGCGGCACCACGATCACTGCGGATTGGCCGGGCCTTACGCGCACGGTCTTCGAGGCGGCGACGTTCGGCGGAACTCTCTGCATGGTGCTCAACGGTACGCAGGGCGACGTGAACCACTGCAACGTGTTGCCGAAGCCTGGTGAACTCAATGGGCTGAAGCGCGACTTTGATGCCGTTGATCGTGGGTATGACCATGCCAAGCACATGGCGAATGTGCTTGCGGCCGCAGCCCTCAGGGTGTGGCTCAAGTGCGAGTCCGTGGAGGCTGGAGACGTCCACTTTGCGGTGTCTGAGGTCAAGGTTCCGGCCCAGAAGCTCGATGCCGATCCGAAAAAGGATCTCGCGTGGGCGAAAGATGTGTGGGCGCTCCACGAAAAGAGCGTGAAGGACGGGGTTGTCGCGACCGAGAAGGATTACGATACCGTCAAGTACGGATGGACGGGCATGGAGCTTACGACGGAAGTTGCGAGGGCCGGCCGCATAATCAAGATGGCGACGCACGACGATTTCCATCGTCTTCCGATATGGGGCATCTCCATCGGCAGATCCGTTTCCTTCGGGGGATTTCCGGGAGAGCCGTTCAACGACATTGGCGTAGCCCTGAAGAGGCAGACTCCATTCAGGATGTCGATCTTCACGTGCCTTACGAACGGAAGCCGAGGGTATTTCCCGTTTTCCGACAGCTATAAGCAGGGAGGGTACGAGTCCGCCACGTCGCCGTTCGGGCCTACCGTGGCCGATGACCTTATCGCAGGCCAACTCGGCCTGATGAAGGAACTGTACAGGTAACAATGGTCAATGGCGTGTGCGGATTCGGTTCGCGCACAAATGCGGAGGCATATCTGTGGACAAGGCAAAGAGATACGTGGTTTTCCTGCTGGTGATGGCTGGTTGCGGCGGAATGCTGTTCGACTTCGGCGGCACGATAATCAATCCGGCCATCCCGTACCTTGAGAGCCTGAAGCTCTACACTACGCCAGAGCTTTCGCACTTGACGAGCGCAGTTGTCATGAGTGCGGCGTTCGCGGGGCTTTTCGCGGGTACGCTCGCCGAGTGGCTTGGGCGCAAAAAGGTCATGCTTCTTGCGGCATTCATTGCCGCGCTTGCGTGTCTGCCGATATGCCTCATGCCGGGATACTGGACATTTTACGCGGGTCGTACCCTGCAGGGGATTGCGGCCGGACTGATCGGCGTTGTCGTGCCGATGTATCTTGCCGAGTGCCTTGACGCGGCAAACCGAGGCAAGGGCGCGGGCATATTCCAATTCATGGATGTGGTTGGCATACTGTTCTGCTCTCTTGTCGGAGTGGCTGTCGTACACGCGCTTGGCGGGCCGAACGACCCTGCCACCACGGAGGCGGCCAAGGAAACGGCGTGGAAAGCGGTGTTCTGGTCGAGTGCCGTTCCGGCGATCGTGTTTTTCTTCGGTGCCCTTGGGCTGAAGGAGTCGCCGGTGTGGCTCGAAAGGAAGTCCAAGGGGGTGCGGGCATCCGTGGAGGCTGATACCGCAGGTACGCCCCGTGATTCGCTGCTCCAGCGAAAGTACATATTGCCGTTCGTGCTGGCGATCGTGATACTTGCCTGCAACCAGGCGACGGGGTGCAATGCCATACAGTATTTCGCCCTCAAGATGTTCATGGATGCAGGACTTCCCGACACGACGGCCAACTTGGCGAACGTGGCGCTTTGGGCTGTCATGCTCGGCATGACTGCGGTCGCATGCACTCTCGTGGACAGGAAAGGGCGCACCTTCCTGCTGAAGGTAGGCACAATCGGGATGGTCGTTGCGGATCTCATGGCGGGATTCGTGTTCCTCTCCCTGAAGGAGGGCTGGCTCGTGAAGTCCACCCTTTCCGGGTGGCTTGCCGTTGTCGGCGTGTCGCTGTTTATCGCCGCATTCTCCATCGGTCCAGGTGTCGTCGTGTGGCTCGCCCTCTCTGAACTGATGCCGAATCGGATTCGCGCGAATGGCATGGCGATCGGCCTGTTCATCAACATGATGGTGGCCTATCTCATCTCGGACGTGTTTCTGCAGCTTGTCGAGGATTGGGGCTATGGGCCAGTCCTTTTCATGCTTGCGGGATTTGCGGTGCTGTATTTCATTACGGCGGCGTTCTTCCTTCCAGAGACAAAGGGGCGTACCCTTGAGGAAATTGAGCGCATGTGGGATTCCAAGTGAGAGTGGCGGAGATAATTCGATAAATCAAATCTGGAGGTGTACTGATGAAAGCATCGGAACTGGCGAACATTCTTGGTGGCACCCTTGAGGGTGATGACGTGGATCTTTTCGCGTGCGGTGGCCTTGAGGAGGCCATGCTTGGCGACTTGAGCTTCTGCAAGGACAGCAAGCACGTGAAGCTTGTGCAGGAGACAAAGGCCAGCGCAGTGCTGCTCCCTCATGACTGGACGCATGGGGCGCCGTGTCCGATAATTCGTGTTGAGGATCCCAACCACGCCTGCATGGCCGCTGCGAAGATGTTTGCGCCGCCGGAGCCTGTGCGCGCGACTGGAGTCCATCCAACCGCCGTAATCGATCCATCCGTGCATATCGGCGAGGGTGTGCATGTAGGGCCGTTCACGGTGATAGAGAAGGGCTCTTCCATAGGCGATGGAGCCGTGATCGAGGCGCAGGTGTGGATAGGGGAAGGATGCAAGGTCGGAGCCCGTACCCACATCTATCCCCAAGTGACGCTTCGCGAAGGGACGCGGGTGGGCTCGGAGTGCATCCTGCATTGTGGAGTGCGTCTTGGCGGCGACGGATACGGATTCAACAATGGACGGCGCGAGGATGGATCCGTATACATTGAGAAGATACCGCAGCTTGGCATTGTGGAGATTGGCGATGGCGTGGAGATCGGCTCGAACACCACGATAGACCGTGCCCGCATCGGAAGGACATACATCGGCCCGATGACGAAGATCGACAACCTCGTGCAGATTGGCCACAACGTGAAGGTGAAGGGGTACTCCGGGCTTATCGCGCAGAGTGGCGTGGCTGGCTCAACGGAGATCGGCTATGGCTGCCTGATCTGGGCACAGGCCGGAATATCTGGGCACATCAAGATTGCGGACGGCGTACAGGTTGGCCCACAGGCGGGCGTTCCGCAGTCCCTCGACGGCAGCCTCAAATACGTGATCGGCGCACCGGCGATGAGCATGAAGGATCTTGCCGCCATCACGCTTGCCCCGAAGATGATCGCGAAGCTCAAGGCCGAGGTCAAGGCCCTCAAGGAGAAGTTGGGCGGCAAGTCGGGCGAATCCGCCTCTTGAGCATTCTGATGGTCTTGATGTCGAAAGGTGTCGGCTATGCATAGGCTTCTTGTTCCTGCGGAGCTACTGCGGACAGACAATGTGACGTTGCCGCCGGAGGCCGCGCACCACCTTAGGGTTGTGCGGCCAAAGGATGGTGAGTTGATAGAGCTCTTTGATGGCGCGGGCGGCACTCGCGCATACAGGTTCTGCGCCGATGCGACAGGCCGTTCGTCCAAGGCGATGTCAGCCGGCCTTGTAGCCGCAGGAGAAATCTCATTCGCCAAGCCACGGCCTTACAGAATCACATTGTTTGCGTGTGTCACAAAGGGCGCACGGTGGGATTGGACCGTAGAGAAAGCCACGGAGCTTGGCGCTTCGCGCATAGTGCCGGTCCTTTCCGCCAGATGCATAGTGCATGTCGGCAGTGATGACAGGGCGGCGAAAAGGGAGCGTTGGATGCGCATCGCGGAGGAAGCGGCCCGCCAGTCTGACGCGAAATGGCTACCGGAGATGCATGAGCCTGTTGACTTTCAAACGGCCCTTGCGCTTGCCGGGGAATGCACTTGCTTTGTCGGCGCACTGACAAGCCCGCCATCAATGCCCCTGCTGGAATCTGTGCGCAGGTGCATCGGAGATGGCGAGGGGGATTACGGGCTTTTTGTCGGGCCTGAGGGCGATTTCACCCCAGACGAGCTTGCCGCTCTGCTGAAGGTTGCGCACCCCACGAGTTTCGGGCCTACGATACTCAGGGCGGAGACGGCGGCAATGTTTGGATTGTCGGTGCTGTCAGCAGCCCTCGCTGGATCAAGATGACGGAACACGAGGCATATGTCGCGTTCAACATGGTGCCGGATATCGGCTACGTAAGGCTTTGCGCACTCGCGAAGGAGCGTGGAGGCGTTGTCGCTGCATGGGAGGCATTCCGCGAAAAGGTCGATAGGCATGGTGCGCCGATCGAGTGGGAGAGAGAGTTGTGCCGTGCGGAGCGGATGCACGTGACGATAGTGACCTGCGATGACAGCCGCTATCCTGCGGCGCTCGGAAGCTTGCAGTCGAAGCCACTTGCCCTTTACGTGTTCGGCGATTCGAACGCCATTGCGAAAAAGGGCATTGCTGTCGTCGGGACGAGGTCTCCCACGCTTTATGGACTGGACATGGCGGAGAAGTTCGCGTATGGCATTGCGCGGAACGGGTACAGCGTGATATCTGGGCTTGCCGTGGGGATTGATGCGGCGGCGCACAAGGCCGCCTTGTCCGCAGAAGGAACCACTATAGGTATCCTTGGCGGCGCACTCGACAGGTTTTTCCCGGAAGACAACCGAGACCTTGGGCGGCGAATTGCCTCGGAAGGGGGCGCGGTCGTGAGCGAATATCCGTTTGGCTTCCCGCCTGGGAAGCAGACGTTTCCGCAGCGCAACAGGATCGTGGCGGCGTTGTCCCGTGGCGTGCTGGCGGTGGAGGCCCCGCTCCAGAGCGGAACGCTCATAACGTGTGCGTTCGCCAGTAAGATAGGCCGCAAGGTGATGGCGATTCCGGCTAACCTTGATTCGAGGAATTCCGCAGGGTGTTGGAAACTCATAAGGGGAGGCGCGACGATGGTGACATCCCCCGAAGAGGTGGTGGCTGCCGTCGAAGCGGATGCAATGCCCGTTGCGGATAAGGTAGCCGATGGCCGAAAGACATTGAACGTAGGGGTGGGGCGTTCGGCGGCGAATCGGACTGTGCCTGGATCTGCGGTGGAGCCATCGACGAAACCGCAATTGACGCTTGAGGAGGCTGCAGTGCTCAAGGCGATACCTTCCGTTGGAATAACTTTGGATAGGCTTGCGTTCGACACGCGGCTCCCGGCGGCTCGTGTCGGGCAGGCGACCATGTCTTTGAGGCTGAAACGGCTCGTTCGGTTCCTTCCTGGCAATCGGGTCGCGCCGGAGAAGTAGACCGATATGGTATACTATACGCCCAATTGATGCCGGAGTGGCGGAATGGCAGACGCAGCGGACTTAAAATCCGCCGACGGGTTTCTGTTGTACGGGTTCGAGTCCCGTCTCCGGCATGTCAATTGACGTGAAATGCAAGTTGGAGTGGAGGAGCGAGAGGCGTGAATGCGTTGCTTGTGTTCGTTGGCGGCGGAATCGGAAGCCTGTTGAGGTATGGCGTACAGCTCGCCATAGGGGCGCACGCTTTCCCCGTTGCGACGTTGGCGGTGAACGCTGCCGGAAGTTTCCTGATAGGATGCTTTGGCGGTTTGGGGATGCGCTTCGCTTGGCGGGAATGTGCATGCTTGCTCCTGACGACTGGGCTTTGCGGAGGGTTCACCACGTTTTCAACGTTCTCCAAGGAGGCGCTGGGATTGCTTCAGTCGGGTGCATATGGTGCGTTTTCGCTTTACGTCATGGGAAGCGTGGCATTGGGCATCGCCGCATCTGCTTTGGGATTCTGTGTCGCGAGGTAGTCGGATGAAGAAGGTGGAGAGAGAGGAACGGTTGCTGGCGGCCTGTCTGCTGAGCGCTGCGGGCGGTTTCACGGATATCTATTCCTACCTGTTCCGTGGTGGCGTGTTCGCCAACGCGGTGACAGGCAATCTGGTGATATTGGGGCTGCGGCTGGCGACGGGCGATGTGCGTGGCGCGGCGCATGGCGTATGCGCCGTGCTCGCCTACGGGATGGGCGTAATGTTCGCGAACATGATTCATGGACGCTATGGCCATGATCGCCGTTTTGGATGGCATCAGGTAGTCCTTTGGGTCGAGGCTGTGCTTCTGGCGATTGTGTCCTGTCTGCCGAGCGGGCCATTCGACTTTGCGGTAGCGGCGCTGATCTCGTTCGTCTGTGCCTTGCAGGTCCAGACGTTCCGCCGTGTGCATGGTTTGCCGTTCGCCTCAACAATGTGTACTGGCAACTTGCGAAGCGGGGCGGATGCCGCCTATCTGTGGATTAGCCGCGCAGATCCGAAGGGACTATCCAAAGCCAGGCACTATGCGCTCGTCATCGTTTGCTTTGTCTTTGGCGTAGTGCTTGGGACGGTCCTTCTGAAGAACGTCGGAGTGTCTGCCTTTGCGCTCGTTCCCCTTACGCTCGGATTCGTGTCGATTCTGGTTCATCGCCGCCCGGCGGCATGGCTACGTTGGCTGCGGCAT
The DNA here is from genome assembly GCA_963653155.1 of Limosilactobacillus gorillae. Lineage (GTDB taxonomy): Bacteria > Verrucomicrobiota > Kiritimatiellia > RFP12 > UBA1067 > UBA1731. Next base: position 380 of record CAVJWR010000096.1, on the reverse strand, counting down.
CGCCGTCGCCACCGGCACATGGTTGGTTAACGCAACCTCATGATGGGATGAGGCGTCGGTCAGGGGCCGCGATATTCGCACATGGTCTTGCCGTAGGTCTGCTTGAAGAGTCGCTTCAGCGTGTTTCCGGAAGAGAATCCGCAAAGAGGGGCAATCTGTGAAATCGGGATTTGGGACTTCTTGAGAAGAATGCTGGCGTGTTCAAGCCGGACTCTGTGTATCTCTGTCAGGACAGTGGAGCCGTGAACGGCCTTGAAACACTTCTGGAGATATCGATTAGAGCAGTTGAGCGCGGCGGACACGGTCGAAAGGCTGAGGTCGGGATTCTGGGCGGCGCGGCGGATGTAGTTGCAGGCCAAGGTGACGGTTCGCCGTGCGCC
>CAVJWR010000095.1:0-11794 GCA_963653155.1 Limosilactobacillus gorillae | reverse complement strand
GACCTGCTCATTACGAATGAGCCGCACTACCAGCTGTGCTAACCTGGCCTTGGCAAAAAAGTGATGCGTATTGTACGAAATTCGCCCCTTGAAGTCAATAGGAGAATTTGATAAAATTCACACTCGTTTTCTTTTAGAAATCAGGAGAAATGTAAAATGGCCAATATCAAAGGCGGCCGTGCCGCCCGCAAACGCGACCGTCAGAACGCCAAGGCGAACAAGCGCAACTCGTCCGTCAAGACGCAGCTTCATGACGATCACAAGAAGCTCTTCAAGGCGGCGGATGCCGGCAAGAAGGAAGAAGCTGAGAAGAAGTTCAAGGAGTTCGTCAGCGGGCTCGACAAGGCTGTCAAGAAGGGCGTGATCGCGAAGAATGCCGCCAACAGGCGCAAGTCCCGCGCTCAGCTCAAGATGAACAAGATGGCTGCAAAGTAACGTCAGGAGGCGACAATGGCTAAGAAGACTCTGAGGGATGTGGATCTCAAGGGCAAGCGTGTGCTCATGCGCGTTGACTTCAACGTGCCGATGGCGAAGGATGGCTCCGGGAAGATTACGGATGACACGCGTGTGCAGGCGGCCCTACCGTCGATCAAGTATGTGCTGGAGCAGGGCGCTTCGCTGGTGCTGATGAGCCATCTTGGGCGTCCGAAGGGCAAGGGGTACGAGGCCGAGTTCTCGCTCAAGCCCGTTGCGGAGCATCTTTCCGAGTGTCTTGGCAAGCCTGTCGCGTTCGCGCCCGACTGCATGGCGGCGGATGACGTTGTCGCGGCCCTCAAGCCGGGCGATGTCGCGCTCCTCGAAAACACCCGGTTCTACAAGGCCGAGGATGGCAAGGTGAAGAAGGATGACGACAAGAAGGGCATCCACCTCACCGAGGAGGAGTATCAGGCCAAGAAGGCTGAGCTGAAGGCTAAGCGCGCCGAGATGGCCAAGAAGCTCGCGTCCTATGGCGACGTATACTGCAACGACGCATTCGGCACTGCGCACCGTGCGCACGCATCCACTGCGGTGGTCGCCGACTATCTGCGTCCGGCGGTTTCCGGTTTCCTCCTTGAGAAGGAACTCAAGTTCCTCGGTGAGGCCGTCGAGAATCCGGTTCGTCCCTTTGTGGCGATCCTTGGCGGTGCCAAGGTCTCCGACAAGCTGAAGGTCATCAAGAACCTCCTCAACAAGGTCGATACCCTGATCGTCGGCGGCGGCATGGCCTACACGTTCAAGAAGGCGCAGGGGATGAAGATCGGCAATTCGCTTTGCGAGGATGACCAGATTCCCTACGCGAAGGAGATGCTTGAGGCCGCAAAGTCGAAGGGCGTCAACCTTCTGCTCCCGGTGGACAACGTAATAGCCGACAAGTTCCCGGCGGAGAAGGATGCTTCCGACATCCAGATAAAGGTTTGCGACAGCGACATTCCCGATGGATGGATGGGGCTGGATATCGGGCCGAAGTCCGTCGAGCTCTTTTCCGAGGCGATCAAGAAGGCCAAGACGGTCGTGTGGAACGGCCCGATGGGCTGCTTCGAGTTCGCTCCGCTCGCCAAGGGCACCTTTGGCGTGTGCGATGCGGTCGCAATGGTGAAGGCCAATGGTGGCGTTTCGATCATCGGCGGCGGCGATTCCGTAAGCGCGGTGAAGAAGAGCGGCAAGGCCGCTGAGATGACGCACATCTCCACCGGCGGCGGCGCGTCCCTTGAGTTCCTTGAGGGCAAGGTGCTTCCCGGCGTCGCGGCGCTTGACGACAAGTAAGGTCTGGCGACAGCGGCGATTGGGCCGCACGAAGGAATGGAGGCCGCGCACATGCGCGACCTCCATTTTTGACACCAAAGGGCCTAATATGATATAATTCCTCAACTTTTTTCGATTGGAGAAATGCAAGGAGAGTGTGCAGTGAAGGAAGTGAGCGGAAATCTTGATGCAAAGGGGTTGCGGGTTGCGCTTGTCGTGAGCCGCTTCAATTCCTTTTTGGTCGAGCAGCTTGTGAAGGGGGCTGTCGATGCCTTTGTCCGCCATGGCGGAGACGAGGGCGATCTTACGCTTGTGCGTGTGCCCGGCGCCTATGAATTGCCGATAGTGGCCAAGAAGGTTGCCGCGACGGGCGGCTGCGACGCGATAGTCGCGCTCGGAGCTGTTGTGCAGGGGGCTACGCCGCATGCGTCTCTCATAAACGAGACCACGGCGCGGGCGTTCACCGAGATAGCCCTTGAGACGGGTATTCCGGTGGCGGATGGCGTGGTGAGCGCGGAGAACCTTGAGCAGGCCATCGAGCGCTGCGGCACAAAGCAGGGGAACAAGGGGTTCTCCGCGATGCAGGCCGCGATAGAGATTGTCAATGTGATGAAAGGACTAAAGTAAAAATGGAGAAGACTGTAAAGAAGGTTGCGTTTCTGACTGCGGGCGGTTTGGCGCCGTGCCTTTCCAGTTCGATAGGGTTTCTGATCAACGAATACACCAAGAAGGCCCCTGAGGTGGAGATGATTGGCTATCTCGATGGATACATGGGGCTCCTCAAGGGGAATTCGATCAAGGTCACGGATGAGGTGCGCAAGAACGCCCTTAAGCTCACGAAGCATGGCGGAAGCCCGATCGGCAACAGCCGCGTGAAGCTTACGAACGTTAAGGATTGCGTCAAGCGCGGCCTTGTCAAGGAGGGGGAGGATCCCCTGAAGGTCGCGGCAGATCAGCTCGTGAAGGATGGGGTTGACGTGCTGCACACGATTGGCGGAGACGATACGAACACCACGGCGGCCGACCTTGCGGCATATCTCGCGAAGAACGGATACAACCTCACCGTAGTGGGCCTTCCGAAGACGGTGGACAACGATGTGTATCCGATCAAGCAGTCCCTCGGCGCATACACCGCCGCAGAAGAGGGGGCGAAATACTTCTGGAATGTCGTTAAGGAGGATAGCGCCTCGCCGAGGTCGCTCATCATCCACGAGGTGATGGGGCGCAACTGCGGCTGGCTCACGGCGTTCACCGCCATCTACTACCGTCGCATGTTCAAGTCGAGAAAGGCAAATCTCGTCCCGTCGTTCGGGTGGTCCAAGGAAAGTCTGGATGTCAATGCCGTGTACGTCCCGGAATCGAAGATCGATTTCGAGGCCGAGGGGCGTCGCCTCAGGACCATCATGGACAAGCTTGGTCACGTGAACATCTTCGTCTCGGAAGGCGCCTGCGTGAAGGAGATCATCAAGGAGATGCAGAAGCGCGGCGAGGAGGTTCCGGTAGATGCGTTTGGGCATCCGCGCCTCGACAAGGTGAATGTCGGGCAGTACTTCGCGAAGCGTTTCGGCGAAATGCTTGGCGCGGAGAAGACGCAGGTGTTCAAGAGCGGGTATTTCGCCCGGTCGGCGGCACCGTGCAAGAAGGATCTGGATCTCATACAGAAGTGCTGTGCGCTGGCGGTGGATTCCGCAATGAAGGGCGTCGGCGGCGTTGTCGGCAAGGATGAGGACGACTCGAACACCCTGAAGGCCTGCGAGTTTACGCGCGTCAGGGGCGGCAAGCCGTTCAACGTCCGCAACAGCCGCTTCCGCAAGATGCTGCGCGAAATCGGCCAGCCGCGCATGCGCAAGACGCGCACAGTCAAGAAATAAATAAGGAGAGCATTAAATGGCAATGATCAGTAAAGGCGTCATAGTTGAATTCGACTTCACGGTGCTTAATGGCGCGGAAATCCTCTTCGAGACCGCAAAGAATCTGCTCAAGGGCGTAGGCGTGGAGCTGGATGCGCACCTTGAGGCCGCGCATCTTGCCGGTGGCAACTACCATGGTGGGCTTCTGGAGCTGTTCGAAAAGGTTGGGTGCGATGCCGATGCCGCCGCACTGTCGCGTGAGCTGAACTCTGCATTCAACGCCGCAGTCACCGAGAAGGCTCCGCAGGCGGTGACTCCCGCATTCAGGGATTTCTTGAATGCGTTGCTCGAAAAGGACGTGAAGGTTGTCGTGGCGACGCATGGCGATGCGGCCGCCCTTGCCTCCGCAATCGGCGACGAGCGCGTTGTCGTGTACACCGAAACCTCGTCGACCTACGGAAGCTGCAAGTGGGACGTGTGGAAGCGCGCGTGCCGCCAGAACGGACTGCATGAGATGCTCACGGCCGCCGTCACCGGTTCCGGCTTCGGCGTAAAGGCTGTGCTCATCGCCGGGATGAGTGCGCTCGGAGTCGTGAACGACCGTGTCGCATGGCAGGACTTCGGCGGCGCGGACGATGTGGTTAAGGCTCTTGACAAGGGCGCGGCAGATACCGTGCTGAGGATGCTGAAGGTATCCTGATGACAGGAATAGAGCGTCTGCACGACATAATGGTCCGTCTCCGCGATCCGGAGACGGGCTGTCCGTGGGATAAGGTCCAGACTCTGGAGACCTTGAAGCCTTGCGTGCTTGAGGAGGCCTACGAGCTCATTTCGGTCATGAGCCACCCGGAAGACAAGGACAACCACGTGGAAGAGCTTGGCGACGTGCTTCTCCAGGTGATGTTCCAGTGCGTGATGGCGGAAGAGAAGGGCGAGTTCTCCTTCGATGATGTCGCAAACGCCATTTCGGACAAGCTTGTGCGCAGGCATCCCCACGTGTTTGGCGATGCCGTGGCTAAAGATCCCGCCACAGTGCTCCGGAACTGGGAGCAGATAAAGCAGCAGGAGCACAGGAAGGAGCTTCGCCATTCGGCCCTTGACGGCGTTCCAGCGGACCTTCCGGCAATGCTCAAGGCCCAGCGGACTCAGGAGAAGGCTGCCCGCGTTGGCTTTGACTGGAAGGATGCGAAGGGGCCCCTCACGAAGATCAGGGAGGAACTGTCTGAACTGGAGGCCGCCATTGACGCCTCGCAGGATACTTCGCTTGACATGGCTGTCAAGGACGAGCTTGGCGATCTCGCGTTTGCGGTGGCCAATCTGGCGAGGCACCTGAAGGCGGATGCGGAGTCCGCCCTCGACAATGCGACGCGGAAGTTCTCGCGACGTTTCCGTGCCGTCGAGGCCGGTGCGAAGGCGCAGGGTCGCAACCTCAAGGACATGACGCTTGGGGAGATGGATGCCCTTTGGGACGAGGCAAAGCGTTCGGAGCGCAAGGCCTGATGCCGCGTGGCGGCATCGGCAAGGAGGAAAGTCGGCATGGGTACGCTGAAACTTGGCATTCTTGGGTCCGGATCGGGATCCAACATGCAGTCTATCGTGGATGCCATCGGGAATGGCGAGCTTGACGCCGAGGTGCGCCTTGTGCTTGCCGATGTGGATGGCGCCGGGATCCTTGACCGCGCAAGGCGCCATGGAATCCCTTGCCGATATCTTGACTGCGCCCCGTGGAAGACGAAGCTTGAGGGCCGCGCTGAGGACGAATGCATCCGTCTGCTAAAGGATGCCGGATGCGATACCGTTGTGCTTGCCGGATTCATGCGGATCGTGAAGCCCGGCTTGCTGGCGGCGTTCCCGATGCGGGTGCTGAACATACATCCGGCCCTGCTTCCAGCATTCCCCGGCGTACACAGCTGGACACAGGCGCTTGAATATGGATGCAAGGTGGCTGGCGTGACGGTGCATTTCGTGGATGCCGGCACGGATTCCGGGCCGATCATCGTCCAGAAGTGCGTTCCGGTGATGGAGGACGACACCCCGGAATCGCTACACGCTCGCATACAGGTGCAGGAGCATGTCGCCTACCCAGAGGCGTTGCGGCACCTTGCGGCGGGGAGGCTCCGCATTGAGGGTCGCCGCGTTTTCGTCGGAGGAAAATGAGCGCAAATGGGTTTCCGCTCTTGCGGAAAAAGGTGCGATATGGTATCATTCCCCCTCGTTTTTCCGTCTGGATCAGGCCTTTAACCGACTGCCTGACCGGTTAGGAACATAAAAAAGGATAAGAAAAATGCCAAAGATGAAGACGAAGAAGTGCGCCACGAAGCGCATGAAAAGGTCGGCCACGGGGAAGGTCCTGCGTTCGCAGGGCGGCAAGGCGCACCTCAACGGCTACAAGAGCCGTACGCGCAAGCGCAACCTCCGCGGTACGACGGTCACTGACAAAACGGTCCAGAAAACCATGCTGCGTATGCTGCAGGGTGCATAATAAATTAGGAGAAACATAAAATGTCACGTGCAACCAACGCACCCGCATCGCGCGAACGCCGCCGCAGGATCCTTGAGGAAGTCAAGGGCTTCCGCGGTCCTCGCTCCAAGAACATCCGTCAGGCCATGGAGGCGCGTGATCGCGCCCGCCGTCTGGCGACCGAGCACCGCAAGCTCAAGAAGCGCGACTACCGTCAGCTCTGGATCGCCCGAATCAATGCGGCGACCCGTGCGGAAGGCATCAGCTACTCGAAGTTCATCGCCGGCCTCATCAACGCTGGCGTGGCCCTGAACCGCAAGATGCTCGCGGAGATCGCGATCAACGATCCTGCCGGATTCAAGACGCTCGTAGAGCTCGCAAAGAAGGCCTAAGGCTTTCTATCGGCAGAAGATGCAGGGGGCCGCAACTGACGTTGCGGCCTCTTTCCTTAAAAGGGGATATCGCACACGGAGTCAAGGAGAAGGGAACCATGGAGACATCGGATACGATCACATTGATCCTGCGGCTGATGCTCGCGGGCTTTCTTGGCGGATTGATTGGCGCTGAGCGGGAATACCGCGCAAAGGTGGCCGGAACGCGCACCCATATGCTGGTCGCAATCGGTGCGGCGCTGATGCTGATAGTGTCGCGCTACGGCTTCGATTCCCGTGGCGACCCATCGCGCGTCGCCGCGCAGATCGTAAGCGGCATAGGGTTCATAGGCGCGGGGGCGATCATGGTTCAGCGGCATGCCGTCCATGGCCTTACGACCGCCGCCGGCATATGGGTGGCAGCCGGGATCGGGATGGCGATCGCCGCCGGACTCTATGCAGTCGGTATTGCGTCCACAATCCTTTCGCTGATCGGCCTTGAGGTACTTGGCTTCATCTTCCCCAGCCATCGAGGCGGTTCCGCTTCCGGCGAGGCTTGGGATGGGCACCATGCGCATGATGGCGGGCAGCCGCCTCCAACGAAGGGCTGAAGCCGCAGCCGGCCATGAAATGCGTCCGGACGCCGTGAACGCGCTGAGAGTTGTGATATAATTGCGGACGTTGATCGGGGTGCTTGGCGGCATGGGGCCGTTCGGCTGAGATGAGACCCGTGAACCTGAACAGGGTAATTCCTGCGGAGGAAACAGTATGACGCAGTTGCAGTCGGCCCGCGAGGGCATTGTCACGGAGGCCATGAAGGTTGTGGCCGCAGAGGAGAGGGTGCCGGAGGCGGCGGTGTGCGCCGCAGTGGCATCGGGCGAGGCGGTGATTCCGCTCAATCCGCATCACGCGAACGTGCGTCCGGTAGGCGTGGGGCGGATGTTCACCACGAAGATAAACGCCAATCTCGGACGTAGCGTGACGCATTCCGGGCGCGGCGACGAGCTTGACAAACTCAAGGTCGCCCTCGATGCCGGAGCAGATTTCGTGATGGATCTTTCGGTCGGATCGGATGACCTGAAGGCCATAAGGCAGGGTATGCTGGACGCAAGCCCCAAGCCGCTCGGCACCGTGCCCGTGTATGAGACGATTTCGCGTCTTGAGGGCGACATCCCGCAGATGAACCCTTCGTTCCTCATCGACGTGATCCGTTCGCAGGCAGAGCAGGGGGTGGATTTCATGACGCTCCATGCTGGACTTCTCCTGCGCCACATCCCGCAGGCGATGAAGCGCAAGATGGGCATCGTCTCCCGTGGCGGCGCGATAATGGCCGAATGGATGATGGAGAACCGCGCCGAGAATCCGCTCTACACGCATTGGGACGAGGTGATGGACATCCTTGCAGAGCATGACGTTACGGTGTCACTCGGCGATGGGATGCGTCCGGGCTGTCTGGCCGATGCCTCCGATGCCGCCCAGTTCGGCGAGCTTGACGTGCTTGGCGAACTCGTCGAACGTTGCCGCAAGCGCGGCGTTCAGGTCATGGTGGAAGGCCCTGGGCACATTCCGTTCAGCCAGATCCAGATGAACATGGAGCGTGAGCAGGAAGTCTGCGGCAAAGCTCCGTTCTACGTGCTTGGTCCGGTCACTACGGATATCGCGCCAGGCTACGACCACATCGTGTCGGCGATCGGCGCGACTGCCGCCGCGACGTACGGCGCTTCGCTGTTGTGCTATGTGACGCCGGCGGAGCACCTTGGACTGCCTGATGCGGACGAGGTACATCAGGGCTGCATCGCCTACAAGATCGCGGCGCACGCCGGCGATGTCGCCCGAGGCCTCTCTGGCGCAAGGGATCGCGACGATGCGATGGCCGACGCCCGCGCGGCGTTCGACTGGGATCGGCAGTTTGATCTGAGCCTTGACCCGAAGCACGCGAAGGAGCGTTGGCTCAGGACGCGCGCGTTCACCGACGAGGCGCACGGGGACGACCACTGTTCGATGTGCGGTAAGCAGTTCTGCGCGGTGCGCACATCCCGCCGAATCAAGAAACTCGCGTCCTCGATGGTGTGAAGTGGCCGTGCAGAATTGCGGGAGGGTCGCAACTTGTTGCGACCGATGGTGACACGGACTACCCTATACCCCTCTACCAACTACCCTCTACCAACTACCAACTTCCTCCTGCATGGGTTGCGCTTGAAAGTGCAATCTGATATATTACCTCTCAGCAATGACCTCTAATGACGAATATGTATTGACGCTTCTGCAGGAGCAGGGCTTTCTGACCGCTGAGCAGGTCGCCGCAGCGGCTAATTCCATGCGCGAGGGCGACGAGACCACGCTTGACGTGCTGGTCTCGTCGGGCGTTGTTTCGCAGGACGACGTGCTCGGGATCATCGCTGAGCAGTTCGGGATCAAGTATTGCCACGTGGATCCCAACGCGATAGACCCCGAGATAACGAAGATTCTGCCTGCCGAGATTGCCCGCAAGTACGGGGTGGTGCCGATCATCGGTGATTCCGATTCGCTCACGGTCGCCCTCACCGACCCGATGGGGTACGATGCGGTCGATTCGCTCCGCTATGTGCTTCACGGGCGCGACGTGCAGGCCATCCTTGCACCGATAGACGAGCTGAAGGCGGCGATGGAGAAGCTGTATCCGAGCGGCGCGGACTCCGTGGAGACGCGTACGGACGACGAGTTCGGTGATGCCTCCGAGAATTCGGACGATGGCGATGACGCACCGGTGATCAGGCTCTGCTCGATGATAATCTCCAACGCCATCAAGATGAAGTGTTCCGATATCCACCTTGAGCCGATGGAGAAGGAGTTCCGGGTGCGGTACCGCATCGACGGGGCGTTGCGCAAGATGGATTCGCCGCCGAAGCGTCTGCAGGGCGCCATCCTCTCGCGAATCAAGATCATGTCGAAGATGAAGATATCCGAGAAGCGCATTCCGCAGGATGGCCGAATCCAGGTGAAGGTGAATGGCCGCGATCTCGACCTGCGCGTCAACTCGGTGCCCACGAACCATGGCGAGTCGATCGTCATGCGTATTCTTGACAAGTCCAACCTGGCGCTTGGTTTGCCGCAGCTGGGCTTCCTCTCGGATGACCAGAACAAGTTCGAGCGGCTGATCCACCTTTCCGATGGCGTGGTGCTTGTGACCGGGCCTACCGGTTCCGGCAAGACGACTACGCTCTATGCTTGCCTTGGTCAGATCAACCTCCCGGACAGGAAGATTATCACGGTCGAAGACCCTGTGGAATACCAGATGAGCGGCATCAATCAGGTGCAGGTGAACAGGGATGTGGGGCTGGACTTCTCGGCGGCACTCCGCTCGATTTTGCGTCAGGCGCCGAACATCGTGATGATCGGCGAAATCCGTGACTCCGAGACTGCCGACATCGCCATGGAGGCTGCGCTCACGGGCCACTTGGTATTCTCCACGCTGCACACCAACGATGCGCCGTCTGCGGTGACACGTCTTACGGATATGGGCGTGAAGCCGTTCCTCGTGGCCTCGGCCCTGCGGGCGGCGATGGCGCAGCGTCTCGTGCGCGCGATCTGTCCGAAGTGCAAGACCGAGTACACGCCGACCGACCGGGATCTCAAGATGCTTGGCGCGATCGCGAAGACGCGTCCAGAGCACATGTACATCGGGGCCGGGTGCAGTGCCTGCAACGGTGGATACAAGGGACGTAAGGGCATCTTCGAGATATTCGAGATCGACGATACGATTCAGCGTCTGATATTCGACCACGCCCCCGCTGGCGTACTCCGCGAGAGGGCGCGCGAGATGGGCATGCGCACATTGCGCGAGGACGGAATGCTCAAGGTGGCCTCGGGAATGACCTCACTGAAGGAAGTCATCCAGGCGACGATGGGCGACGAGGACTGATCTGGCGGAGACTGCATCCCGCATAACTGAAAGGGAATAAGATGGCAACGGACATAACGGTGGAAGATCTTTTGGCGGCGACGATAGAGTATGGAGCATCGGATCTCCATATACGCGCGAACATGCCTCCGGAGCTGCGTGTCCATGGTGAGCTCCAACCAATTTCGGAAGAGGATCTTGCCCCGGAAGACACTTATGAACTGTGCAAGCAGATGTGCAACGAGCATCAGCTCGCCGAGGTGGAGAAGAACGGAGGAGCGGACTTCGCGCTGGCGCATGCGGATGGCACCCGTTTCCGTGTAAGCGTGTTCAGGGAACGCAAGAACTGGGGTGCGGTGCTCCGCATGATTCCGTCCAAGCTCCTCACGCTTGAGCAGATCGGCCTTCCGGATACCGTCAAGGAACTGCTCTTCAAGCCGCGCGGATTGATCCTCGTTACGGGGCCTACCGGTTCCGGCAAGTCCACGACGCTCGCCTCTATGCTCAACGTGATCAACCACGAGCGCGGCGTGCACATAATCACGATCGAGGACCCGATAGAGTTTTACCACAAGTCGGCGAAGTCACTGGTCACGCAGCGCGAGGTCGGTGACGACGTGCCGAGCTTTGCGGAGGCCATCCGCCGGGCGCTGCGTCAGGATCCTGACGTCATCCTCGTGGGCGAAATGCGCGACCTTGAGACGATCGGCGCGGCGATAACCGCCGCCGAGACGGGGCATCTGGTGTTCGGCACGCTCCACACGACTGGCGCCGCCGAGACGATCGACCGCATCGTGGATGCATTCCCGACGAACCAGCAGCAGCAGATCCGTACGCAGCTCGCATCTGGCTTGCAGGCGGTGATCTCCCAGATCCTATTGCCCAAGGTCGAGCCGAACGGCGAGGTGCGCGGACGGATTGCCGCATTCGAGATCATGATATCCACTCCGGCGATCCAGAGCCGCATCCGCGACAACAAGACGAACATGATCAAGTCCGACATGCAGACCGGCGCGAAGTTCGGCATGGTCACGCTCGACAGCTGTCTGCTCGACCACTTCAAGAACGGGCTGATATCATACGATGACCTCATAACCAAGTCGCAGGATCCCGATAGCGTGGTCGCGAAGCTGAAGGAAGAGATGGGACGCTGATGCGCCGCCGACATTGAATCGGAAGGACTTTCACGATGGCCGATACCCGCAAACCTCTTGATCCGCTCCTTGACCTGCTTGTGCAGAACGGGGTGCTCGACGATGCCCAGGTAGATACGATACTCGAAGAGGCGAAGAACCCCACAGGCAAGACAATCCGCCAGATACTCATAGACGGCGAGTACGTGACGGAGGATGACCTGCTGAGCATGATGGCCGCCTATCAGGGCTGTGAGGTCGTGGATCTTTCGTCCATGACGCTCTCGACGGATGTCGTGCAGTCCATCCCGACATCCGTGGCTCGCATGTACAATGTGCTTGCTGTCGCGGCGGACGATACGAGCGTGACTCTCGCG